>NZ_LSJW01000255.1:0-4321 GCF_001557335.1 Microbacterium sp. CCH5-D1 | reverse complement strand
ACCCGTACACCGCTGAAAGGATGCCGTCATGAACGTCACCGCTGCGACCGACACTGACACCTGCAGTCCCGTCGCCACCCATGCCATCGGGCTGGAAGCAGCCTCCTCAGTGGCGGCCACCCTGAAGGCGCTGTCGGACCCGCTGCGCCTGCGGATGCTGTCGGCCATCGCCTCCGACCCGCGCGGCGAGTCCTGCGTGTGCGACCTCGCCGAGCTCGCCGATGTCTCGCAGCCGACGGTCTCCCATCACCTCAAGGTGCTCAAGGACGTCGATGTCCTCACCTCCGAACGACGCGGAACCTGGGTCTGGTACCGCATCAACCCGACCAAGCGCGGGGCCGTCACCGCATTGCTGGACTCCTTCGCCCCCGCCTCGGTCGCACCCGGAAGCATAGACGACGACGGTCCACTGCGACCGGACTTCGACGCACGGGTGACCCGTCTCGCCGAGGAGCTCGCAGCGGAAGTTCCCGAACTCGAAGCAGACGTCGTCCTCACCACCGTCCGCGAGTCCTACACCGCGCTCGCACGCACCGCACGCGTCACCTCAGCACTCGTTCCGCTGACTGAGCGCTTCGCCCGTCAACGGCTCGCGGACCTGACCCGCGACCGCGAGGCTGCAGCACCCCAGGTGCTCTTCGTCTGCGTCGCGAACGCGGGGCGCTCACAGCTCGCTGCCGCTCTCGTGAACCAGCTGGCTGCCGGAAAGGTCGTCGCACGCTCTGCGGGTTCCGCTCCCGCCGACGTCGTCCACCCGCACGTCCGCTCGCGTCTCGCAGAGATCGAAGGCGACCAGGCTGCAGAGCGCTTCCCGAAGCCGCTCACTGATGACGCCGTGCGTGCAGCCGACGTCGTCATCACCATGGGGTGCGGTGACGTCTGCCCCATCATTCCCGGCGTCCGCTATGACGACTGGGCGGTCGGAGATCCTGCCCTCGCGTCGCGTGAAGGCGTCGAAGCCATCCGCGACGACATCGCCGAACGCGTGCGTGCGCTCGTCGACGAACTCCTCAACTGACAAGACCTCTCACCTGGAGCAACCATGACTGACACGACCACCAAGCCCTCGGTCCTCTTCGTCTGCGTGCACAACGCCGGACGCTCCCAGATGGCGGCCGGTTTCCTCCGCGACATCGCAGGGGACCGCATCGACGTCCGCTCTGCCGGTTCCATGCCCGCCGACCAGATCAACCCGATCGCGGTCGAAGCCATGCGCGAGCTCGGCATAGACATCACCTCCGAGCAGCCCAAGGTGCTCACGACCGAAGCCGTGCAGGCATCTGACGTCGTCATCACGATGGGATGCGGCGACGCCTGCCCGTTCTTCCCGGGCAAGCGCTACGAGGACTGGAAGCTCGACGACCCGGCAGGCCAGGGCATCGACGCTGTCCGCCCCATCCGCGACGACATCCGCGCGCGCATCGAACAGTTGGTGAGCGAGCTCGTCTGACGTCGGGGGAGCCGCGGCGCGCTCGTGAGCATGCAGGCCGCCGCGGCTCCCCGACGGCTCAGCGCTTGAGGTTCGTCAGCTCCTGCAGCACCTCGTCGCTCGTGGTGATGATGCGGGCGTTGGCCTGGAAGCCGCGCTGCGCGACGATCAGGTTGGTGAACTCCTGCGACAGGTCGACGTTGGACATCTCGAGCGCGCCGCTGATGATGCCGCCGAGACCGTCGGAGCCCGCCTGACCGAGCGTCGGCTCTCCGGAGTTCCCGCTCGGCCGGTACTGCGAGGAGCCCGCCTTCTCGAGTCCGCCGGGGTTGACGAATCCGGCCAGCGCGACGCGGGCGAGTACCTCGGTGTCGCCGTTGCTGAACGTGCCGACCAGGCTGCCGTCGTTCATCAGCGCGTACGAGCTCAGGGTGCCGGCCGGCTTGCCGTTCTGCTCCTTGATCGCGACGTCGCTGACATCCGCGAAACCGGTGACCGCTGAGAGGTCCACCGTGACACCACCGGAGACGATGGACGAGGCTGCGCCCTGCTTGCCGTCCGTGAACGTGAGAGCGGTGTTCGTGCCGCCCGGTTCGGTGACGTTCCAGCCGGTGGCCGTGCGGGTGAAGGTGAGGCGCAGCGAGGTCGCCGTACCCTCGGCGTCGTAGGTCTTGATGTCGCGCACCAGCTGCTCGCCCACGGCGGCACCCGAGGGCAGGTTCCCCGTGACACGGGCCGTGGTGGTCGCCGCGGCGGGGCTGAGCGCGCCGACCGGAAGTCGGATGTCGCCGATGCCCTGACCGGGGACGATGACGCCGTTCTGCGCCGTCCAGCCCTGGACAAGGGCGCCGTCTGCCGAGACCAGCTTGCCGCTCGCGTCGAACGAGAATCCACCGTTGCGGGTGTAGAGGGTCTCGCCGCCCGAGCGCACGACGAAGAATCCGTCTCCGGCGATCATGAGGTTGGTCGGCACGCCCGTGGGCTGCGGTGCCCCGGAGGCGAAGTTGGTGCTGATGCCGGCCACCTGCACGCCGAGGCCGACCTGGGCGGGGTTCTGACCGCCGGCGGCCTGCTGCGGCATCATCGAGTTGCGCACGAGCTGGGAGAGCGAGTCCTGGAACTGCACGGCCGAGGCCTTGAAGCCGGTCGTGTTGACGTTGGCGATGTTGTTGCCCGTGACGTCGAGCATGGTCTGGTGGGAACGCAGACCCGAGATTCCGGCGAACAGAGAGCGGAGCATGGTGATGCCTTTCTGGATGGACTGGTCAGGACTGCGGACGGGGAGCGACGGAGACGCCGGAGACGGCGTCGAGGGGGATGGAGGCCTCGCCGATGGTGACCAGCGGCACGGCGCCGGCATAGGACACCGATGTGACGATGCCCTTCTGGGTGACACCCTTCTCATCGACGTACTGCGCCTCGTGGCCGATCAATGCCGCAGCGGTCTGACGCATGCTGAGGGCGAAGCTCTCGGTCGAGGTCGCCGTGAGGGCGGTCAGCTGCTCCATGGAGGCCAACTGCGTGGTCTGCGAGATCATCTCGTTGGTGTTCATGGGCGAGCTGGGGTCCTGGTTGGTCAGCTGCGTCACCAGGAGCTTAAGGAAGACCTCGGAGTCGAGCGTCTTCTTGCGCTCGGACGCGGGTGTGGTGCTGCCGGTCTGCACTCCCGAGGGCGGGATGGTGCCGGAGATCGGTTCGACCATGGTCGTGGGTTCCTCTCGGATCAGGCGAAGATGTCGATGCCGCCGTGCGGCGAAGTCAGCGGGGAAGTCGGATCGACGGATAAAGGGTGATCCGCGGAAGGTGAGCCTCCCGGCACTGCGGTTCCGGTCGTCCCGTCACGGCCGTTCGGTGTTCCCGGTCCCGCCCGACCCTGGTCCGCCCCCGCGGTGTGCGAAGACCCACCGGCTGCACCGCCGCCGCCGGAGCTCTGCGGGTTCGAAGCGGCGGGTCCGTCGTCCGAGGTCGACAGCAGGAGGGACGCATGGGGTGCCGCGGCGGCGAGGTCGCGACGGAGGTCGACGAGGATCGAGCGCAGCGCCTCCCTGCCGAGGTCGTTCGGCGCGTGCAGCTCGATGTGGATCGCGCCCCCGGAGATATGGGCGCGCACCGTCACGGGACCGAGGTTCTCGGGCGACACGGTGAGCGTGAGGCTGTGGTCGCCGTCCGGTGCCTGCGCGAGCGAGACGATGGGGGTCGCGATCTGGGTGAACAGCGCGGGACGGGCCGTCGCGACGACGCTCGGAGCCGCCGCAGTGGACACGGGCGTCGCGGGGGTCGTGCCCCCGATCGCCGGAGTCGCGGTGGACGCGTCGCCGGTGGCATGGGGGACCGAATGCGCCGGGGTCGCCGACGGGCCGGTCGGCGCGACCGGGGCCGTGGACTCCGACACCGGATCCGACGGGACGATCGTCTGATCCTCCGCGCCCGCTGCTCCGCGGGCATCTGCTGCGGTGCTCCCGCCGGCGGGGAGGGCCGCGGTGGTCGAGAGCGCTGACGCGGCAGTGCCGGCGTTTCCCCCGCTGGATGTCGATGTCGAAGCCGAGGTCGAGGTCGAGGTCCAGGTCGAGGTCGAGCTGAGCGCATCCGTCTCCGGAGCAGCCACCGTCGTCGCATCCGCCGACATCCTCAATGCCGCCGGTCCGCTGAGCGGCGGCGATGGCAATGCACCGCCGGTCGCGAGACCTGAGGCGGCGGCGACCGATCCCACGGGGGACGGTGGCGACCCGATCTCGATCACGCCCGCTGCCCCTTCGCCCACGGCAGTGCCGCCGGACGCACCCGTCGAAGCGGCGCCTCCCGGGGCGTGAGCCGTCGGCGGTGTCCCCGTCGGAGCTCCGACGCCGAGCAGGGTCTCCTCCACGGGCGGAGCCGGGCTGGTCGGCACGGGGG
>NZ_LSJW01000254.1:0-251 GCF_001557335.1 Microbacterium sp. CCH5-D1 | reverse complement strand
CCCCTCGGTGCCGAGGTTCGCCGTCGGGTCGTAGCCGGATCCCTTCACCACGACCCTGTCGCCCGCCTTGAGCGGCACCCCGGCAGCCGGAGTCGTGCCATCGGCCAGGAACACCTCGATCGCGGCGGATACAGGGGCCGGCCGCAGAATCTCCCACTGCGCGTCGGAGATGGCGATGGTCGAACGCGCGGAGATGGTGCTCGCATCGGGCATCGAGTGCTGCTTCCACACGATGACCTCGTACGACTTCG
>NZ_LSJW01000026.1:0-3396 GCF_001557335.1 Microbacterium sp. CCH5-D1 | reverse complement strand
GCATGTTCACGCATGCCGCCCGCCTCTGATCCCCCTCGGACCAGTCGTGTGCCCCGGCGCCGGTCACCCGGCGCCGGGACGAGTCTCACACCGCAGTCGCCACGAGCACCCGCGGGCTGCCGGGCAGCGCGACCTTGTCGCGCACCGACCAGCCGGCGTCGGCGAGCCATCCGCGCACCTCGGTCTCGGGATAGACGACGGTGCCGTCGATCACGAGGTACTCGCCCGCGTGCAGGGCGTCGAGCCCGCGCTGCTCCACATCCTCGTCCAGGAAGAAGTCGAGCACGGTCAGGGTCGCGCCGTCGACGGCAGCCGCCCGCAGGTTGCGGAAGATCTGCGCATTCTCCTCGGCGGAGAAGCGGTGGATCACGTGGTTCGCGAAGACCGCGTCGTACTCTCCCTCGGGAGCGGTGGTCGCCGTGTCGCCGACCTCGACCGTGGCACGCTCCTGCACTCCCGCAGCTGCGACCGCGTCGGCGATGCCGTCTTCGAAGCCGGGAGCGTAGAGGAACGTGGTGTGCAGCTCGGGGTTGTCCGCCATGACGGACAGCGCGAACTCGGCGGACAGGCCGCCGAAGTCGAGCACCCTGGTCGCACCGTCGAGGTCGACGTGACGGCCGAACTCCTGCGCGTGCAGACGGTTGTACGTCATGACGCCGGCCATGAAGGTCGCCCAGCGGGCGTCGTCCATCTGCAGGTCGCCCGGCTCGGTCGTGTCGACCGTATGCGCGAACTGCAGCCAGTGCGGGTAGCTGATCTCGTCGAGGAACGTGAGGAAGGGAGCGAGGTCGATCGCCGCCTCGTCGCCGACCAGGTACGCGGCGGCGTCCTCGGCGAGCGCGTAGCGTCCGCCGGTCCTGGTGAGCAGGCCCTTGGCGGTCATCGCATCGGCGAGCAGCGTCGCGATGCGCTCGCTGACCGCGCACCGCTCGGCGATCGCGGCCGCCGTGTCCGCCCCGTCGGCGATCGCGGCGAACAGGCCGATCCTGCTGGCCTGGAAGAGCTGCTTGGAGGCCATGTAGCCGGTGGCGATGTCGAGGATCCGCGCCGCGTCGGCGGTGGGGGTTTCGGTCATGAGCGAGCCTTTCGAATTATCTACGAATGTTGGAAATAAAGATCATGATTGAAGCCGGATGTCGAGGGGGCTTCAATCCGCGAGGAACTCCCGCACCGCGGTCCGGAACCCCGGTGCGTGCAGGGCCGCGAGATGGTCGCCGGGAACGCGCCGTGTCCGCGCATCGGGTAGCAGCGCCGCGAGGTCGTCGATCCCCGCCGCCATCCCGTCGTCGACTCCACCGATCAGGAGGACCGGAACGCTCGGCCCGCCGCGATCGGCGACGAAGGGCTCCGCCGCCAGACCCTCGATCAGATCGAGCAGGTCGGCAGGACGGTTGCCCGGCATCGACACCATGCCGAGGATCATGCCCGTGAGCGGATCCCTCGGCGCGCTGCCGTCCGCGAGGGAGGCTCGCGCGGCCGGGAGGTCGACGAAGGAGAACGGCTCCCCCGCGCTGAGCCCGCCGAGCACGAGCCGCCGAACGGCGATGTCGTGACGGGACGCGAGGTCCCATGACAGCCGCGCCCCGAGCGAGTAGCCGACGAGGTCGACCTCCTGCTCACCGACGGCCGCACGGATCGATGCGGCGATGGCGTCGGTCACGGCCGATGTCGTCGCGGTCCCGAGCGCGATGCTGTCGCCGTGAGCCGGAAGGTCGATCACCACACGCGGTCGATCGCCGAGAACGGCGTCCCACTCGCTTTCGGGCCAGTCCAGACGCCCCCTCGAGGCCAGGCCGTGCAGGAACACGACAGGACGCCCCGCTCCCGGATGGTGCGAGACGGACAGTGGTGCGGTCATGAGGCGCCTTCCTCTCGAATGCGGCGCCTCGCGGTCAGCGGAGTCGCGCCAGGAACTTCCGGATGTAGTCCTCGTAGTCGGCGATGCGCTCGCCCTCGGGATACATGAGGTTGATCACCGTCGCTCCGACGGCGACCGAGATGAACTCGTTCGCGAGGGCCGCATAGTCCTGATCCCGGATGGATCCGGCATCGCGCGCCGCCTCCATCCGCTCGACGAGCATCGCGTGCCACCGCGCGAGATGCGTGCGGTAGAGCACCGTGAGCTGATCGTTCGACATCGCGTACTCCCAGAGGGCGAGGAGCACACGCCCACTCGCGATCTCCCCGACACTGCTCGGCAGCGTGCCCTCGAGCACCTGCTGCAGCATCCGCTCGGGCGTCGCGCCCTCGGAGATCGACTCCTGGAGCCAGGTGTCGTGCTCGAGCAGCACGGTCTCGAAGGTGGCGGCGACGATGCTCTCCTTCCCGGGGAAATAGTGCTTCAGGGCACCGTTCGCGAATCCGGCCTCGGCGGCGATGCTGCGCATGGTCGCCGCCTCGAATCCGCCCTTCAGGATGATGCTCTTCGCCACCTCGACGATGTCCCGTCGACGCTGGTCGTGGTCGATGATCTTCGGCATGTCGTCCTTCCGGCCGATTCTGCTGCGTGGAGTGTTCCGGCCTGGAGCTACCGTACCGCCGCATCGCGCACCTCCCGCAGAGCGAGCCACTGCGCGCGACGTTCGCGCTGGGCGCGCGGGTCGGCGACAGGCGAGGCCAGCCGAAGGCGCTCGGAGTAGGGATGCTCGGGGGCACGGGTCACCTGCTCGCCCTCCCCGACCTCGACCAGCTCACCGCGGTACATCACCGCGACCCGATGGCAGACCCGTCGCACGACGCCCAGGTCGTGGGAGACGAAAAGGTAGGCCACACCGGTGTCGCGCTGCAGCTCGATGAACAGGTCGAGGATCGTCGCCTGCGTGGTGAGGTCGAGCGCACTCACCGGCTCGTCGCACACGATCAGGCGAGGGCCCCGCACCAGCGCGCGGGCGATCGCGACCCGCTGCCTCTGCCCGCCGGAGAACTCGCTCGGATACCGGTCCACCGACGTCGACGGCAGCCGCACGCGATCGAGCATCTCCCGTACCTTCGCCTCTGCGGCCTTGGCACCGATGCCGGTGGTGAGCAGCGGCTCAGCGAGGATGTCGCCGATCGTCATGGCGGGATTCAGCGAGCCGTAGGGGTCCTGGAAGACGACCTGCACGTCATCGGCGAGCGCTCGGCGATGACGGGTGCCGAGGTGGCTGATCTCGCGCCCGTCGAACCGGATGCTGCCGGCTGTGACGGGAGCGAGCCCGAGGATGGCCTTGCCGAGCGTCGACTTCCCCGACCCGGACTCTCCGACCAGACCGAGGCACTCCCCAGGTGCGATGTCGAGCGAGACGCCGTGCAGTGCCCGGTAGGCCTGCCGTCCGCGACCGTATTCCACGACCAGGTCGTTCACCTCGAGCAGCGGGTTCATGCGGGGACTCCCCTCGTGCGGCGGTCGAGCTCGGC
>NZ_LSJW01000253.1:0-1523 GCF_001557335.1 Microbacterium sp. CCH5-D1 | reverse complement strand
GGGCTCGCAGGCATCCTCGCGGGTCCCGCCGCCGGTGCGCTCTCGGACCGTGCGGCTGCAGGCAGACACCGCCGTCGCCCCTGGGCGGTCGGCGGGGTTCTGCTGACGGCGGTGTGCCTCGTGCTCACGGGCTACGCCGACGGTCCGTGGACCGTGGGCGCAGGTTGGGTGGGCGTGTCGATCGGCGTCGCCGTGTCATCGGCGGCCTTCACCGCGCTCATCGCCGATCAGCTGCCGACGACGCAGCGAGGTGCCGCATCTGCCGCGGTCGGTTCCAGCCAGGCCGTCGGCATCGTCGTCGGAGTGGGGCTCGTGGTACTCCTCGGCCTCGGAATCCGCGAGGGGTACTGGCTGCTCGCCGGGATCATCGCGGTCGTCGGCACGGCGACCGCACTCCTGCTGCCGGATCCGCCGAGTACGGAGGCGCTGAGGCCTAAGCGCAGCGGAGGGCGCCGGCTCGCCTCGCTCCGCGACCGCGACTTCGCGTGGATGCTCTCCGGTCGACTGGTGACGAACGTGGGGAATGCCCTCGGCACCGCGCTGTTCCTGTTCTTCCTGTTGCACGGCCTCGGGCAGCCCAGCGCGACAGCCCAGGACAACCTGCTGCTGCTCATCGTCGTGTACACGGTCTTCGTCGTCCTCGCCTCCGTGGTCACCGGCATCGTGTCCGACCGCACCGGGAACAGGAGAACGCTCACGGTCGCCGCGACGGTCGTGCAAGCGGCGTCCGGGGTGGCGATCGCGCTCGTCCCGACGTTCGAGATGACCATGGTGGCCGCGGCCCTCATGGGGCTCGGATACGGGGCGTTCTCGACGGTCGGCCTCGCTTTCGCCGCCGATCTCCTCCCGGATGCGCAGGACCACGCGAGGGATCTGGGAATCGTCAACGTGACGGCCGCCCTCGGACAACTCATCGGTCCGGTGCTGGGAGCCGGCCTGGTCGCACTCGTGGGCGGGTTCTGGCTCGTGTTCGTCGCAGCCGCCGTGCTGTCACTGGTCGGCGGACTCCTCACGGCGTTCGCTCGGCAGCCGTCCACGGCGGCGTGAGCGCGCCGCGAGCTCCTCTACGTCCACGTCTTCTGCATCCGCCTGCGCTGCATCCGCCTGCTCGACGGTCGCGATGGCGAGCTGCAGCACGGCGTTGAAGATCTCCGGACGCATCGCGGTGACCAGGTGGGTGGTGCGCGGCACGACGATCAGCTCCGCATGTGGTGCGAGCTGCCGGAACAGAGGCTCGTTCAGCCGCAACTGGTCGTACTGCCCGTTCACGAACCACAGCGGAACGGTGATGCGGGGAACGGCTGCGGCGATGTCGAGTGCGGCGAGGCTGCGCAGTGCGGCGTCCTGCGTGTCGAGCGCGTAGCCGCCGGCGGCGAAGTCCGAACGGTTCTCGAGAGGGATGGTGGCGGCGAGCATCTGGCGTGTCAGCCACATCCCGCGATCGGGGAGGGAGTCGACGGCGCGGGCGAACAGGCGGTACGCGGCGAGACCGGTGCCGCGGGGCAGCGACGTGCAGGCGGCGG
>NZ_LSJW01000252.1:0-1609 GCF_001557335.1 Microbacterium sp. CCH5-D1 | reverse complement strand
GGCTGCCCCGCCGCGGTGGTGCGCCACCCGAGGGTGGTGTAGACGAGGCTGTTGCTGGCCACGGTCTGGCGGGCTTTGCGAATCGCGTCCCACGCCTGATCCTTGCCGCGGCGGGTGGTGGACTCGATGAGGTTCGGCCAGGGCAGCGCCTGCGCCCAGGTGCCGGTGCGCAGCTGCTCCTCGTCGAACTTCACGAGGGTCGATTCGATCTGCGGGTGGCCGGTCTCCTCGTCGGCGACGGCGTTACCGCGGGCGTCGCGGACGTAGCGGTAGAACCGGATCGCAATCATGTGCGGCGAGCGGGCGATCTCGCTGTCGGTGCCGTCGTCCTCCACGGCGACGGTCTCGATCTCGGCCCAGCCGTTGAGGACCGCGGTGTAGCGCGGCTCCCACTTCTGCTTGCCGTCCTCGTCGGCATCATCGGCGAGCACCCACTTCACGCTGACGGTGATCCCGTCGACGACGTCGTACTCCTCGCGCTTGATCACGGCCCGCTTGCCCGAGTCCCCGCCATCGAACCGGGGGCCGCGGCCGCCGTTACCCTTGCCGCCGCCGGCGCCGCCGGCTGCACCGCCGGTCTGGAACGAGACGTTGAGGGTGCGGGGGTCGCGGGCGGGCTTCTCGCCGGCCGCGTCGACGTCGGCGGTCTCGGGAGCATCGGCTTCGGCCGGGACGGTGCCGAGGGCGGCGGTGACATCGGCGGGGACGTCGAGACCGGCGATCTGGTACGTGTCGCGGGCGATCTCCGCGGCCTCGCGGACGGTCGCGGCGAGCTCGTCACGGGCAGACTCGGCGCGCTCGCTCAGATGGTCGGCGATCAGCGGCTGCAGCGACGTGACCCGCTCGAGCCGCTTGGACGACTCGCGCGCCCACGCCTCGGCGTTGCGCTCGGCGATGCCACGGTCCTGACCCTGGGCGTCCAGCTGCGCCCGAGCCTCTTTGCGGCAGATCTCCACCTGGACGAGCAGCTTCGCGGCTTCGGCCGCGGCATCCAGCGCGGTGGCGTCGTCGACAGAGATCTCGACGAGCGTGTCGGTGGTGCCACCGGCGTCCAGGTGGTCGGTGAAGTCGGCCTTGCGGTCGGTGAGCGCCGGCAGGTAGGCGCGGGCTTCGATGCGCTCGCGCAGCAGCTGCGCGGTCACGGATGCGGCGCGCTTGTAGCCGGCGTGGTCGTTGTCGACGACCAGGTGCACGCGGCCGCCGCGGAAGTGGTCGACGAGCTCGGCGGGGAACGCGGTGGCGCCGCCGGCGTTAGTCGTGGCCACCAGGCCCTGCGCGATCGCGTTGTCGGCGTCCTTCTCCCCCTCGAGCAGCCAGACATCGCCGCCGGCCGTGACGGCGTCGGTGACGGCGCGGAGGTTGTACAGCAGGGGGGCGAAGCCTTCGGGCTTGCGCTTGACGAACCGGCCGTTGGCGCCGCGGTAGCTCTGGGTGAAGCGCTTGTGCCGGACGCCGTCGACGACGGTCTCCTCGCGGTGCACCCGCTGCTGCACGACGCCGTCGACGTCGACGTACTCGTAGGCCTTCACTCGCTCCCACTTGGCGCCGGTCAGATCCGCGGCCGGGGTGGCGAGCTCTTCGCGGGTCAGGCGGGGCGGCAGTGCCGGGC
>NZ_LSJW01000251.1:0-2191 GCF_001557335.1 Microbacterium sp. CCH5-D1 | reverse complement strand
CGGAGTACTCGCTGAGCACGCTCCTGACCCCACTCGATCCCCCCGTGGAACCGTCGGATTTCGACGATTTCTGGAGGGCCTCCTTCGAGGAGTTCGGCACGGGCAGCGTGGCCTGGGAGGTCGTCCAGGAGCACCCCGAGACCCCGACGCATCGCGTCGCCGAGATCCGCTTCCGCTCCTCCGCCGGCGAGGCGGCCGTCGCGTTCGTGATGCTTCCGCACGCTGCCGACGTGACCCGCCGAGGCCTCGTCGTCGGCCACGGTTACGGCGGTCGCACCGGCCCCGACATCGAACGCGTCGCCTCCGACGCCGCCGCGATCTTCCCGGTCGCCCCCGGAACCCATATCGGCACGAGCAGCCGGTTCCCCGCATCGCCCGACGAGCACGTGCTGGCAGGGATCGAACACCGCGACACCTACTCGCACCGCTTCAGCGCCGCCGACATCTGGCGAGCGGCGACCGTGCTCCTCGAGATGGCCCCATCCGCAGCGGGAGCGCTCGACTTCAGCGGCGGTAGCTTCGGCGGCGGCATCGGCGCGCTCGCCCTGCCGTGGGACGGGAGGTTCCGTCGCGCCGCGCTCGATGTCCCGAGCTTCGGCAACCATGACGTGCGCCTGTCACGGAGATGCACCGGGAGTGGTGAGGCCGTGCGCCTGCACCTCCGCGAACACCCGGAGGTCCGGCCAGTGCTCGACTACTTCGACGCGGCGATCGCGGCCCGGCGGCTGCAGCTGCCCGTGCACGTGAGCGCGGCCGTGCTCGACCCCGCCGTCGATCCACGCGGGCAGTTCGCGGTCTACCACGCCGTGTCCGGCCCGAAGCGCCTCGGCGTGCGGGCGGCGGGCCACCTCCCCGGAACGGTCGGCGAGCTGTCGGACCGACTCGCGCTGCAGGACGGCATCGACTTCCTCGCACTGCCCGACGAACGTCTGATCTGAACACCCCGACGGACCGCTTCTCAGAAAATGCATAGCGTTCTCCATAGAAATCGCATAGGAGATTCCGCAGAATAGGGACATGACCAGCGACCTGCCCGAACTGCGCCGCCCCGACGGCTCCCCCCTGCGCATCCTCGCCGTCGACGACGAGCAGATGCTGACCGACCTGCTCGCGATGGCCCTGCGCATGGAGGGCTGGGAGGTGCGCACCGCCTCCTCCGGCATGGAGGCCCTCCAGGTCGCGCGCGAGTTCGAACCCGATGCCCTCGTGCTCGACATCATGATGCCCGACCTCGACGGCATGTCGGTGCTCAAGCGGCTCCGGGATGCCGGCAACCTCGTCCCCGTGCTCTTCCTCACCGCCAAGGACGCCGTGGGCGACCGCGTCGCAGGACTCACCGCCGGCGGCGACGACTACGTCACCAAGCCCTTCAGCCTGGAAGAGGTGATCGCGCGCCTGCGGGCGATCATCCGCCGCACCGGCCACGCCACCGCTGACGACGGCCAGTCGATCCTGCGCGTCGCCGACCTCACCCTCAACGAGGACAGCCACGAGGTCGTGCGCGACGGCACCGAGATCGAGCTCACCGCGACCGAGTTCGAGCTGTTGCGCTACCTGATGCGCAACGAGCGCCGGGTGCTCTCGAAGGCGCAGATCCTCGACCGGGTGTGGAGCTACGACTTCGGCGGCAAGTCATCGGTCGTCGAGCTGTACATCTCGTACCTGCGCAAGAAGATCGACGCCGGACGCACGCCGCTGCTGCACACCGTCCGCGGCGTCGGCTACATGATCAAGGCCCCTCAGTGAGCTCGGCGACGACGATGAGACGGCCGATGAGCCTGCAGACACGGCTGATGACCGCCGTGATCGGGTTCGTCTCGCTGATCCTCATCATCGTCGCCATCATCACCAGCGCGACGCTGGGCAAGACCATGGAGGATCAGCTCGACCAGAAGCTCTCCAACAATGCGCACCAGCTCGTCCGGGTGACCGAGGCGTTCCCCCCGTCGTCCGCCACCGCGCAGAACGTGCTCGCGAACAGCTCCGCACCGCCGGTGGGTGTGCTCTTCGTGGTCTCGAGCCCCGTGACCGGCTTCAGCGGCGTCGTCGCCAAGACCACGGACGGCGACCCCCTCGCCGGGTCGCTGCAGACCCTCAGCGGGGCCCAGCTGGCGGAGATCGCCGGCGCGCTGAAGGACTCATCGGTCGCCTCAGTCTCCATCAGCGACGTGGGCTCGTACCGGGTGATGGC
>NZ_LSJW01000250.1:0-25078 GCF_001557335.1 Microbacterium sp. CCH5-D1 | reverse complement strand
CCGCGTCGCCTGGGCATCCCGCCTCGGCGCCGATCCGCTCGGAGACCGCATCGCCTCCGAGCTCGAACGCCGCGGGGTGGAGCTGTGGGTCGAGCGCGACGACGCCGCCCCGACCGGGGTCATGTTCAAGGACCCGGGCGCGGAGTCCTCCTCCGTCTACTACTACCGCAGCGGATCAGCCGCTTCGCGCATGGAGCAGGGGTTCCTCGACCCCTCCCGCCTCGACGGGGTGCGCATCGTGCACACCACCGGGATCACGCCAGCACTGTCGGCCTCGTGTCGGCAGATGGTCGACCGGCTCTTCACCGATGCACGCGCAGCCGGCGCCCTCGTGTCGTTCGATGTGAACGACCGTCGTCCCCTGTGGAGCAGGGACGATGCCGCCGAGACGCTCGCCCGCCTCGCCGACGCCGCGGACATCACCTTCGTCGGCCGCGATGAGGCCGAGCGCATCTGGGGGACGGTGACCCCGACCGAGATCCGCGCGTTCCTGCCGAACTGCGCCCTGCTCATCGTCAAGGACGGCGATGTCGGCGCCACGGCGTTCGAGGGGGAAGCCGAGCCTGTCTTCGTCCCCGCCCCCGTGGTCGACGTCGTCGAGCCGGTCGGCGCCGGGGATGCCTTTGCCTCCGGTTTCCTCGCGGCGACCCTCGACGGAGAAGACCTCACCTCACGCCTCTCCGCCGGTCACGCGGCCGCGGGGCGCGTGCTGACCATCGCGGCCGACCTCCCGCCTCTGGTGCCACTGCGCTGATGCGCGCGAGACTGCGCGCTCCGGGGACCCCGGCACGTCCCCGGTCATAGGCTGGGGGCATGGCCGCACCGCTCACTCTTCCCCGCCTCTCGTGGGGGTCGCCGTCGGCCTCCCGTCGCGCCCTTCTGGTGCACGGTCTCGGATCTTCAGGCGCGCTGATGTGGCGTCTCGGCGACGCTCTCGCCGACGCGGGCTGGCACGCGACCGCCGTCGACCTCCGCGGACACGGCGACGCTCCGCGTTCCCTCGACTACTCGGTCTCCGCCTATGGGGCCGACCTCGCCGAGACCATCCCCGACGGCGACCGTGCCTGGGATGCCGTCATCGGTCACTCGCTCGGTGGCGCGGCCAGCACGGTCGCCGCGGCCTCCACCCCGAAGTGGACCCGGCGCCTCGTGCTCATCGACCCGGCGATCCACGTGGACGGTCGCGACGCCGCGATCATCCGCCGGAGCCAGGAACGCGCGTTCGCCGACACCCGGATCGAGGTCGTGCAGCAGGAGCATCCGCACTGGCATCCGCAGGATCAGGAGCTCAAGGTCGACGCCGTGCGGCGTGCGAGCGCGTGGGCCGTGGAGCAGACCAGCGCCCAGAATCGACCGTGGGACGTGCGCGCAGAAGCGGCGCGCCTGACGGTCCCCACGCACGTGATCGGCGCGGATCCCGCCGTCTACAGCATCTTCACGGGAGAGCTCGCCGACGAGGTGCTCGCCGCGAACCCCCTCATCTCCCTGTCGGTGGTCGAGGGTGCAGGGCACTCCCTGCACCGCGACCGCCCGGAGGAATCGGTACGGCAGCTTCTGGAGGCACTGGCATGACATTCGATCCCGCAGCATTCCTTCCCGACGACCTCCTCGAGCGCATCCGCGAGCGCGCGCCGATCCACGACCGCGAGAACACCTTCCCTCAGCAAGACCTGGACGAGCTGCGGGCTGCCGGGTACCTGTCGATCCTGGTGCCACGAGAGCGCGGTGGCGCGGGACTCGAGCTCGCCGAGGCCGCGATCCTGCAGCAGCGCCTGGCGGGGGCGGCCCCGGCGACAGCCCTGGCCATCAACATGCACCTCGTCTGGACGGGCGTCGCGAAGGTCTTCTCCGACCGCGGGGTCCCCGGCCTCGAGTTCGTGCAGGACGGCGCCGTCGCTGGTGAGGTCTTCGCGTTCGGCATCAGCGAGGGCGGCAACGACCTGGTGCTGTTCGGCAGCGACACGGCGGCTGTGCCGGACGGGGACGGCGGCTACTCCTTCACGGGAACGAAGATCTTCACCTCCCTCGCCCCGGTCTGGACGCGCCTGGGCCTGCACGGTCTCGACACCACCAGCCCCGATGCCCCGAAGCTGGTCTTCGCCTTCGTGGAGCGCACGGATGCCGTCACCACCTCCGACGACTGGGACACCCTCGGCATGCGGGGCACGCAGAGCAGGACCACCCGGCTGAACGGCGCCGTGTCCGACGCCGCCCACGTCGTGCGACGCATCGATCCGGGGCCCAGCCCCGACCCGATCGTGTTCGGGATCTTCTCGGTCTTCGAGATCCTGCTCGCCTCCGTCTACACGGGGATCGCCCGGCGAGCGTTGGAGCTCGCGGTGGCCACGGCGCAGAAGCGGCATTCGAAGAAGACCGGGCTCGCGTACAGCCAGGATCCCGACATCCGCTGGCGCATCGCCGACATGGCCATCGCCTACGATGCGCTGCCCCCGCAGATCGCCGCGCTCGCACGCGATGTGGATGAGCGCATCGATCACGGCGCGCGGTGGTTCCCCCAGCTCTCCGGTGTCAAGCATCGGGCGATCACGATGGCCAAGCACGTCGTCGACGAGGCGATGCTCGTCGCCGGCGGCGGGTCGTACTTCTCGGCCAATGAACTCTCGCGCCTCTACCGCGACGTTCTGGCCGGAGCGTTCCACCCGTCCGACCCCGAGTCCGCGCACTCCACGGCGGCGAGCGCCTGGCTGGGACCGCTCGAGAGCTGAGATTCCTGCCGATTCCGCTGGACGAATAGCCAGATTCCACGAAATCGGTTGCTCAGCGCATCGTGGAGTGCGAGGATCGCACCATGAGTCCGGCGAAGAAGCACCCTTCCCTCGATGCGGTCTCGAAGACGATCGTCGAGCTGCTCCAGGAGGACGGACGACGTTCGTACTCCGAGATCGGCCGCACCGTCGGGATGAGCGAAGCCGCCGTGCGCCAGCGCGTGCAGCGGCTCACCGAGTCCGGCGTGATGCAGATCGTCGCCGTCACCGACCCGATGCAGCTGGGCTTCCACCGCCAGGCCATGATCGGCGTGCGCGTGTCCGGCGACGCCCGCCGCGTCGCCGAGGCCATCGCCGCGATCGACGCCGTCGACTATGTGGTCATCACGGTCGGATCCTTCGATGTCCTCGCCGAGGTGGTCTGCGAGGACGACGACGACCTGCTCGCGCTGATCAACGACGTCATCCGCCCGATCGACGGCGTCCTCTCCACCGAAACCTTCATCTACGCCAAGCTGCAGAAGCAGCTCTACAACTGGGGGACCAGATGAGCACCGCACGCACCATACCTTCCGAGTCCGCACTGCAGACGATGGCGAAGGACCATCTCTGGATGCACTTCACCCGGCAGTCCACGATGGCCGAGTCTGGCGTGCCCATCATCGTCAAGGGCGAGGGGCACCGCATCTGGGATGCCAAGGGCAAGGAGTACTTCGACGGGCTCGCCGGCCTCTTCGTCGTGAACGCAGGGCACGGTCGACGTCGACTGGCCGAGGCTGCCGCGGCGCAGGCTTCCGAGCTGGCGTTCTTCCCCCTGTGGTCGTACGCGCACCCGGCCGCGATCGAGTTGGCCGATCGTCTCGCCGACGAGGCGCCGGGCGACCTCAACAAGGTCTTCTTCTCCACCGGCGGCGGCGAGGCGGTCGAGACCGCGTTCAAGCTCGCCAAGCACTACTGGAAGCTGCAGGGCAAGCCCGCCAAGCACAAGGTCATCTCGCGTTCGGTGGCCTATCACGGCACGCCGCAGGGAGCCCTGGCGATCACCGGCATCCCCGCGATGAAGTCGATGTTCGAGCCGATCACCCCCGGTGGCTTCCGCGTGCCGAACACCAACTTCTACCGCGCGGCCGAGATGGGCGGACCCGCCGACGACCTCGAAGCGTTCGGACGCTGGGCGGCCGACCGCATCGAGGAGATGATCCTCTTCGAAGGCGCCGACACGGTCGCCGCGGTCTTCCTGGAGCCGGTGCAGAACTCCGGCGGCTGCTTCCCACCCCCTCCCGGCTACTTCGCCAGGGTGCGCGAGATCTGCGACCGCCACGACGTGCTGCTCGTCTCGGACGAGGTCATCTGCGCCTTCGGGCGTCTCGGTCACACCTTCGCCTGCACCGGTCTCGGCTACGTGCCCGACATGATCACCTGTGCCAAGGGCATGACCAGCGGATACTCCCCGATCGGCGCGACGATCGTCAGCGACCGCATCTACGAGCCGTTCTCGAAGGGCGACCTCTCCTTTCCGCACGGCTACACGTTCGGCGGGCACCCGGTGTCAGCCGCGGTCGCACTGGAGAACCTCGCGATCTTCGACGAGGAGGGACTGAACGCGCACGTGCGGGAGAACTCCCCGCTGTTCCGCGCAGAGCTCGAGAAGCTGCTCGACCTGCCGCTGGTCGGCGACGTGCGCGGCGACGGCTACTTCTTCGGCATCGAGCTCGTGAAGGACAAGGGCACGAAGGAGACCTTCGACGATGCCGAGTCCGAGCGGCTGCTGCGCGGCTTCCTGTCCCCCGCCCTGTTCGAGGCCGGGCTGTACTGTCGCGCCGACGACCGCGGCGACCCCGTGATCCAGCTCGCACCGCCGCTCACGGTCGGACCGTCCGAGTTCCGGGAGATCGAGCAGATCCTGCGGGATGTGCTGACGCGCGCGCAGTCCGTACTCTGAGCGTCCCGGCCACGACGGCGCCACGACGGCGAGGACGCAGGGTCAGGCCACGGGCGTCGCGCTCCGCCTCGCCAGCAGTGCGAGGTGGAGCGCGGCGAGCGTCTCCCCGTCGTCGAGGTCCGCATCGAGCAGATCGCCGATCAACGTGAGGCGCTGATAGAAGACCGACCGCGAGAGGTGACTGGCGTTCGCCGCCGCTGATCGATTCCCGGGGTGTGCGACGAGCGCCGACAGTACATCGATCAGGTCTCCTCGGCGCTCCCGGTCGTACGACACGACCGGCGCCAGCATCCGCTCGCTGTGCGCGAGAAGGCGATGGTCGTCGCGCAACGAGGCGACGAACCGCTCCAGCGGACGGTCGTCGACGCGCCGCACGCGGGGACCGCTGTCCGAACGGTCGCTCGCCGCCAGATCGCGCGCGGCCCGAAGCGAGGCGAGCAGCCCCAGCACGTCATCCGCAGGGGGCCCCACGAAGACCGTGCGGTCGGGGCCGACGAGGCTCGTGACGATCGCATCCGTCAGCGGAGCGGATGCGGGCAGCGAGAGCAGTGCGACATCGTCGTCACCCACCCGCGCGGCGACCACCGCGACCCCGGCCCCGGCCGCGCGGCGCGCGAGGTGCATCGCAGATTCCGTGCCGCGTGCCACGATGCCGTGGCAGTGCCGCCCCGCGAGCATGAAGCCGCTGGTCGCGAGACGGGCCTGGATGTCATCCGGACTCGCGAAGCGGGCGCCGAGCAGATCGTCGATGAGGCCGCGCTGCGCGAGCAGCGACCATTCGGAGTCACCGCCGTCCGCGAGGCATCCGAATGCGAGGGCCGTGGCCCCCTGTTCGAGCACGGTGAGCCGGCCGGCAGGATGCGCAGGTCCGGGGAGTGCGAGGAGGGTCCCCCACCGCACGCCGCGCGCCTGTACGGGCACACGGTCGGCCGAGCGCAGCTTCCCCAGCGCCTCCGCGACCGGCATCCGCAGGGTCTCGTGCGCGATCACCTCACGCGCCAGGTTCTCCAGCACGACGGGTGCGCCGAGCGCTCTCGCCGTCTCCGCGACGACGACGTCGGCCGGAGCTCCGCGCAGGCTGAGCGCCGTGAAGAGCTCGTGCAGGTGCTGGCGTTCGCGCAGGGCCATGGTCTGCGCCGCGATCAGCGCGCGGTGCACGGTCTCCGTGACCGTGACGAACTTGATCTCGCTGGTGAGTGCGATCAGTGCGAGCCCGCGCTCCGTGCACACCTCGACGACGGCCTCCGGGATGCGCGCCTGGCCAGAGCCGAGCTCGACCACGATACCCGCGACCCCGGCCTGATGCAGTCCGACGGCGAAAGCACGCAGTTCCGCCGGAGCGGTCGGCCAGCCGGCCCCGGTGCTGAGCAGGAGCTCCCCGCCGTCGAGCAGACGGGCGACACCGGCACTGTCGGACACGTGCACCCAGCGCACGGCGGCATCGAGCGCCCCACCGCCGACGATCACCTCCGGAGCGCCCGCCTGCAGCACGGGCTCCGCGAGGACGTCGGCGACCGTGAGGAGGGCGTCACCACGAACCGGACGATCTGTCCGGATGGAGCGGAAGTCCTGACGTTCTGACATCACGACCAGCTCCTCGGCTCTGTGATCATTGAGGAGCACAAGCCTATCGGACACCGGTCAGAGTGTTCGAACGGCGCATTCTTCAGCCCTCGGAGGAACATCGTGGACATCGTCCGTCACGTCATCAACGGAGCGGAGACCGCCGAAGCGGCCCGCACCGGCCAGGTCTTCGACCCCGCCACCGGCCAGGTGTCGAAGCAGGTGGCCTTCGCGTCCACCGCCGAGGTGGACTCCGCGATCGCCGCCGCAGCCGCCGCCCTCCCCGCCTGGCGCGAGACGAGCCTGATCAAGCGCGCCGATGTGTTCTTCCGCCTGCGCCAGCTGCTCAAGGAGCGCACGCCGGAGCTCGCCGCGATCGTGACGAGCGAGCACGGGAAGGTGCTCTCGGATGCAGCGGGCGAGGTGTCGCGCGGCATCGAGAACGTCGAGTTCGCCGCCGGCCTCGTGCACCTGCTCAAGGGCGAGCGCAGCGAGCAGGTGGCCCGCGGCGTCGACGTGCACTCGGTCAAGCAGCCGGTCGGCGTCGTCGCGGCGATCACCCCGTTCAACTTCCCGGTCATGGTGCCGCTGTGGATGGTGGCCTCGGCCATCGCCTGCGGCAACACGGTCGTCCTCAAGCCCAGCGAGAAGGACCCGTCCGCCTCCGTCTGGCTCGCGAAGCTCTTCAGCGAGGCGGGCCTGCCCGACGGAGTGCTCAACGTCGTCAACGGCGACAAGGAGGCCGTGGACGCGATCCTGGACTCCCCGCGCGTCAACGCGGTGAGCTTCGTCGGCTCCACTCCGATCGCCCGCTCGATCTACCAGCGTGCCTCGGCTGCCGGCAAGCGCGTGCAGGCCCTCGGTGGCGCGAAGAACCACATGGTCGTGATGCCCGACGCCGACATCGACGCGGCAGCCGACGCCGCGGTCTCCGCCGCCTACGGCTCCGCCGGCGAGCGCTGCATGGCCGTCTCCGTGCTGGTCGCGGTGGACGACATCGCCGACGACCTCGTCACCGCGATCGCCGACCGCATCGGCGGCCTCACGATCGGCGCGGGCACGGATACCGCGAGCGAGATGGGTCCGCTCATCACCCGCGAGCACCGGGACAAGGTCGCCTCCTACGTGACGGGCGCTGAGGCCGAGGGCGCGAAGGTCGTCGTCGACGGCACGCAGAAGGAGTTCGACTCGGAGGGCTTCTTCCTGGGTGTCAGTCTGATCGATCAGGTCGCCCCCGGCATGAAGGTCTACGACGACGAGATCTTCGGCCCGGTGCTGTCGGTCGTCCGCGTCGACACCTACGCCGACGCGGTCGCCCTCGTGAACGCCAACGCCTACGGCAACGGCACCGCGATCTTCACGCGCGACGGCGGCACGGCCCGTCAGTACGAGTTCGACATCGAGGTCGGCATGGTCGGCGTGAACGTTCCGATCCCCGTGCCGATCGGCGCCTACTCGTTCGGCGGGTGGAAGGACTCGCTGTTCGGCGACTCGCACATCTACGGCCCCGAGTCGGTGCACTTCTACACGCGCTCCAAGGTCGTCACCACCCGCTGGCCCGACCACACCCCCTCCCAGATCGACCTCGGTTTCCCGAGCAACCACTGACTTCCCGAGCAACGACTGAGCGGACACGACGATGACGAACTTCACCGACCGACACGGGGTCGCGCACCCGCTGCCCGCCCCCGAAGCCGAAGCGCAGGTGCGTGCAGACGACCGCGGGCACGTGTTCCACTCCTGGAGCGCGCAGGGCCTGATCGACCCGCTGCCCGTCGCCGCGGGCGAGGGATCGACCTTCTGGGACTACCAGGGCAACCCCTACCTCGACTTCTCGAGCCAGCTCGTGAACCTCAACCTCGGGCACCAGCATCCCGATCTGGTCGCCGCGATCCAGCAGCAGGCCGGACGCCTCGCGACGATCCAGCCCTCCATCGCCAACGACGTGCGCGGCGAGCTCGCACGTCTGATCGCGGAGGTCGCGCCCGAGGGGTTGGAGAAGGTGTTCTTCACCAACGGCGGCGCCGAGGCCAACGAGTACGCGGTGCGCATGGCCCGCCAGTTCACGGGACGCCGCAAGGTGCTGTCGATGTACCGCAGCTACCACGGCTCCACCTCGACGGCGATCTCGCTCACCGGCGATCCGCGGCGCTGGGCCAACGACACGGTCGACTCCGGTGCCGTGCGCTTCTTCGGACCGTACCTGTACCGCTCTCCGTTCCATTCCGAGACTCCGGAGCAGGAGGCTGAGCGGGCGCTCGCACACCTCGAGCAGACGATCCAGCTGGAGGGGCCGCAGACCATCGCGGCGATCATCATCGAGACGGTCGTGGGCACCAACGGCGTGCTCGTCCCGCCGCCCGGGTACCTGCAGGGTGTCCGCGAGCTGTGCGACCGCTACGGCATCGTGTACATCGCCGACGAGGTCATGGTCGGATTCGGCCGCCTGGGCGAGTGGTTCGGCATCGACGCGTTCGACGCCAGCCCCGACCTGATCACCTTCGCGAAGGGTGTGAACTCGGGCTACGTTCCGCTGGGCGGCGTGGTGATCTCCGACCGCATCGCGAGCGCCTTCGACACGATGCCGTTCGCGGGCGGACTGACCTATTCCGGCCACCCGCTCGCCTGCGCGGCCGGCGTCGCCACGTTCGAGGTGTTCCGTCGCGACGGCATCCTGGAGCGCGTGCGCGACCTCGGCACCCGTATCGTCGAGCCGACGGTGCGCGGCTGGGTCGAGAAGCACCCGAGCGTCGGCGACGTGCGCGGCCTCGGGCTGTTCTGGGCCGTCGAGCTCGTGCGCGACCAGGAGACGCGCGAGCCCCTCGTGCCGTTCAACGCCTCAGGAGCGGATGCCGCGCCGATGGGCGCCTTCGCCGCGGCTGCCAAGAAGGCCGGGGTCTGGCCGTTCACGCACTTCAACCGCATGCACGTCGCTCCGCCGCTGGTGATCAGCGAAGAGGATCTGGTGCGCGGACTCGGCGTGCTCGACGACGCGCTCTCCGTGGCCGACGAGGCTGCGGCGGGCTAACGACACGAGCACCCGGCACGAAACCCCGGCGACGCGATGTCGTCGGGGTTTCGTGTGTTCGGAGTCGTCCCGCGGCTCACTCCGCGGAGTCGTACACCCGCTCCCCCTCGACCCAGGTGCCGCGCACCTCGGTCAGGCCGATCTCGTCGGCCGGATGCTCGAACGGGTCACGGTCGAGCAGGGCGAGGTCGGCCCGCATCCCCACGGCGATCGTGCCGGTGTCGTCGAGGTGGTTCACCCGCGCCGAGCCCGCCGTGTACGCGACGAGAGCCGTGGCGAGGTCGATCGCCTGCTCGGGGAGGAACGGCTCGTAATCGCCCTCCCACTCGGTCGGCGCGGAACGACGGTTCACCGCGACGTGGATCGCCGCCATCGGGTTCGGTGTGCTCACCGACCAGTCGCTTCCTGCGGCGAGCGCGGCCCCCGAACGCAGGAGGTCACCGAACGGGTACTGCCACGCCGACCGCTGTTCCCCGAGGAAGGGGATGGTGAGATCGACCATCTGCGGTTCCAGCGTCGCCCACAGCATCTGCATGTTGGCGGTGACGTCGAGCGCCCGGAACCGCGGGATGTCGTCGGGGTGCACGACCTGGATGTGGGAGATGTGGTGTCTGTTCCCGCGAGGTCCGTTGTGCACGAGCGCGGCCTCGACCGCATCCAGGCACTCCCGCACCGCGCGGTCGCCGATCGCGTGGAAGTGCAGCGTGAATCCGAGGGCATCGAGCCTGGTCGCGGCTTCCTTGAGCAGCTCGGGCTCGACGAAGGAGATCCCGGAGTCCTCGCGCGGATGCCCGTGGCCGTCGCAGTAGGGCTCGAGCATCGCGGCGGTGAAGTTCTCCGCCACGCCGTCCTGCATGATCTTCACGCTGCGTGCCCGGAATCGCCCGACCGTGCTCTCATCACGTCGACGCACGATGTCGTCGATCTGCTCCAGGCCGCGCGACCGGTCCCACCACAGCGAACCCACCACGCGACCGGTGAGCGCACCGGATGCGGCGGCGGTCAGGTACGTGGGCAGCGGGTCGCCCGCGTCTCCGTACTCGGTGCCGACGATCGCGTCCTGCCACGCCGTCACGCCGTAGGAGTGCAGGTGGCGCTGCCCCTGCAGGAGGGCCTCCACCAGACGCTCGGGCGCCTCCGTCGGCAGCAGCCTGTTGACCAGGCCCATCGCGCCCTCGTGCAGCGTGCCGCTCGGTGCGCCGGTCGCGTCGCGCTCGATCCGCCCGTCCTCTGGATCGGCCGTCGCGCGGGTGATGCCGGCGAGCGCGAGTGCTCGGGAGTTGACCCAGGCGCCGTGGCCGTCGCGGTTGGGCAGGAATGCCGGGCGGTCGGGCACGACGGAGTCGAGGTCTTCCGCGGTCGGTACACCGCCGGGGAACGCCGACATCTGCCATCCGCCGCCCAGGATCCACTCGTCATCGGGATGCTCCTGCGCATATGCGGCGATGCGGTCGAGGTACTGCTCGCGCGTCGACAGCTCGGCGAGGTCGCAGCGGAGCATGTCCAACCCACCCCACACCGGGTGCACATGCGCGTCTTGGAACCCCGGTACCAGAAGCCCGCCGTCGAGGTCGACGACCTCGGTGTGCGGGCCGACCAGCGCCGAGACGTCGTGTCCCACTGCGCTGATGCGGCCGTTCGTGACGGCGACGGCATGCGTGGTCGATCGCGCAGCGTCCGCGAGGAAGACCCGTCCTCCCCGTGTGCCGGCGGTGAACACCAGATCTGCGAACACCATGCTCACCCTCCCGCCATCGTGCGGGCGATCTCGGTCGCCGAGTCACCCGCACGCTTGAGGACGACCGCCACCAGAGCGAGTGCCAGCAGCGTGAGCACCAGCATGATCGTGGACACCGCGGCGATCTCCGGCCGCAACCCGCTGCGGAGGGCGCTGAGCACGTAGACGGGCCACGGCGTCGTGCCGGAGACCTGCACGAAGGCGGAGACGACGGTGTTGTCGAGGCTCAGCGTGAACGAGAGCAGGAACCCGGCGAGCACCGCAGGCATCGCGAGAGGCAGCGTGATCTTGAAGAAGGTGCGCACCGGGGGCGCATAGAGGTCGGCCGAGGCCTCTTCGAGCCGGGCGTCGAGCCCCACGAGCCGCGCCCGCACGATGTACGACACGATCGCGATAGAGAACAGCGACTGTCCCACCACGAGTCTCATGGTGCCGTCGTTGAAGATGCCGATCCCGGCGTCCTGCCCGAGGAAGACCAACCACGGCAGGAGCGCGACGGCATCCACGATCTCCGGCGTCACCGACACGAGCAGCAGCAGTCCGAGGAACCACCACACCCACTTGCCGGGATTGCGTGCCATCGCGATGCCGGCGAGGGTTCCCAGCGCGGTGGCAAGGAGCGCCGCCAGCAGGCCCGTGCGCACCGAGACGAGCACCGCGTCGCGGATCGCCGGCTTGTTCACGATCGCGAGGAACGAGTCGAAGCCGAAATGGTCCCACGACACCAGCAGCCGGCCGACATTGAAGGAGTAGACGATGATCACGAGGATCGGCAGGAACAGGAACAGGAACACCAGCGCCGCCCAGATCGGCAGCACGAAGCGACCGGCCCCTCGGCGCACGCGCGGTGCGGTCTTCTGCGGTCCATCGGTCACGGCGGTCATGATCCCTCCCCCAGGACGAGGCGGTTGCGTTGCCGGAGCGGCAGGGTCACGAGCCAGAGGAGTCCGGCCGCGACGGCGATCGAGAGCATGATGACGATGATCAGCAGTACCGCCATGGCCGAGCCGAGCGCCCAGTTCTGCGCGGTCTGGAACTGACTCGCCACGACCTGCCCGATCATGTTGCCCTTCGCCCCGCCCAGCACGGTCGCCGTGATGTAGTCGCCCATGAGCGGGATGTACACCAGCAGCACTCCCGCGATGATTCCGGGCCTGGCCAGGGGCACGGTCACCCGCAGGAAGGTCGTGACGCTGTTCGCACCGAGATCCTTGCTCGCCTCGCGCAGCGGCCCCGACACGCGATCGAAGGCCACGAACAGCGGCAGGATCATCAGCGGCAGGTAGTTGTAGACGACGCCGAGGAGCACCGCGCCGCGCGAGTAGAGCAGATCGAGCGGACCGGGGATGACCCCGATGCCCTGCAGCAGCTGCGAGAGCCAGCCCTCGGGGGCGAGGATCACCTGCCAGCCGATGGTGCGCACGAGGAAGTTGGTCCAGAACGGCACCATCACGAGCGCGAGCAGGAGTCCGCGCTTCGAGGGCGGGGCCTTCACCGCGATCCAGTATGCGACCGGACCGCCGATCACCAGACACAGGGCCGTGCCGAGGATGCCGATCCACAGCGTGTTCAGGAACGTGCTGAAGAACGTCGGGGAGAGAGCTTCGAGGTAGCGGTCGAACGAGAGGTGGTCGAGCGCATGCGTGGCGAAGATGCTCGGCTTGTAGCCGAAGCTGAACACCACGACCATGAAGATCGGGGCCACGAAGAAGACGAGCAGCCAGACCCACGCGGGGATCGCGAGACCGAACTTGAGCTTAGGCACCGGCGGCCGCCTTCATCGAGTTCCAGATCGAGACGACACGGTCCTGCGCATCGGTCAGCTTGCCCTCGTGCATCGTGGCCACCTGCTCCTCGTCGAAGAACACCATGTCGAGCCGTTCCAGCCCCGCAGCCTCCGCTTCCTCGCGGATGCCGGAGATGCCGGTGTCGTAGCCGATGTAGTCGACCTGTGCGAGCTGCACGTCGGGCTGCAGCACGAAGTCGATGAACGCGTGCGCGGCCTCGGGGTGCGGAGCTCCCGCGGCGATCGCCCAGTTGTCCATCCACAGCTCCGTCGCCGGGCTCCCGAGCACCCACTGCCAGCGGTCAGGGTCGTCCGACTCGAAGATGCCGAGCCGCGCGTCGCCGTTGTACGACTGCAGCAGCGCGTGGGACGCCTGCGGGATCGACGACCCACCGGGGTACGAGTCGAACGCCGAGACGTGCGGAGCGAGATCCTTCACCAGGAACCTCTCGACCGCGTCGAGGTGGTCGGGATCGGTGGTCGTCCAGTCGATGCCGTTCGCCCAGAAGTAGATGCCCAGCAGCGGTGCCGGGTCGTCGAGCACCGAGGTCGAGCCCGATGCCTCGTTCTGCGCGGCATCGATGAAGTCGTTCCAGGTCGTGAGCTCGCGCGAGATCACCCTCTTGTCGTACACGAACCCCGTGGTCCCCCACGCCTTGCACACCGAGTACTCGTTGCCGGGATCCCAAGAGCGCCCACGGAACTCGGGGGCCACGTGCTTCATGTTCGGCAGCAGGTCGAGGTTGAACTTCTGCAGGAGTCCGTTCTCGGCCATGGGCCCGACGAACACCCCGGTCGGCACCACGATGTCGTAGCCGGAGGTGCCGCGGGCGGCGACCAGCTTGGCGATCAGCTCCTCGTTGGAGTTGAAGGCGTCGAGCACGATGCGCGGGCCGCTCTCGGCGGTGAACTGCTCGAGCACCTCCGGGGCGTCGTAGTCACCCCAGCTGTAGATGGAGAGCTTGTCCTCGAGAGGGCCGCCCTCGGCATGCACGGCCGCGGCGTTCTGCCCCGGCGAGCACGCGCTGAGCACGACGGCGCCGCCCGCCATGATCGCGGTGGCGAGGAAGCCCCGTCGGGTCAGCTCGGTGCGGATCACCCGCGCGGCACTCCGGTGTGCGAGCACGCGCACCGGAGGAGCGCCCGTCACAGCCCGCCGTCCTTGGGCAGGGTGATCACGTGCGTCGCGGTGGTGGGGATGCCCTCGGCGGCGAACAGCCGCGCATCCGCGGGATCCCACACACAGCGGACGGCGTCATCGACTCCCACCCGCGGCGCGGTCGGGGCCGGCATGCGCGAGAGGAACGTGGCGTCCTCGCCGACGCGGACAGCGACCTGGAGGGTCTCACCCAGGTGCGAGACACCGAGCACGCGCCCGGGGACGCCCCCGCCTTCGCCCTGTTCCAGACGGATGTACTCCGGCCGGATGGCGGCGACGGCCGGCTGCCCCGCCGCCACATGCTCCCCACCCCAGCGGCCCGCGATCACGCCGATGGCCGTGTCGACCGCCTCCCCATCTGCCCGAACCGTGCCGTGCACGAAGTTCTGCTGACCGATGAACGACGCCACGTAGGCGGAGGCCGGCTCCGCGTAGATGGCGTCCGGCGCATCGAGCTGCTCGATCCGCCCCGCGCGCATCACGGCGATCCGATCGCTCATCGAGAGCGCCTCGGCCTGATCGTGGGTGACGAATACGAAGGTCGTGCCCAGCCGCGCCTGCAGCAGCTTGAGCTCGAGCTGCATCTCCTCGCGCAGCTGGCGGTCCAGTGCCGCCAACGGCTCGTCGAGCAGGAGCACACTCGGCCGGTTGATGAGTGCACGCGACAGAGCGATGCGCTGCTGCTGTCCACCGGAGAGCTGTGTGGGCTTGCGGTCGGCGAAGGCGCGCAGCTGCACCATGTCGAGTGCTTCGCCCACCCGTTCCCGCTGCTCGGCCTTGGGCACGCGCCGCTGCTGCAGCCCGTACGCCACGTTCTCGGCGACCGTGAGGTGCGGGAACAGGGCGTACGCCTGGAAGACGGTGTTCACCTCGCGCCGATACGGGGGGAGGTTCAAGACGCTGCGGCCGGAGATGCGGATGTCCCCGGCATCCGGGTATTCGAAGCCCGCGATCATGCGCAGGGTGGTCGTCTTCCCGCAGCCGGACGGGCCGAGCAGGGAGAGGAACTCCCCCTGTTGCACGTCGAGGGTCAGGTCGTCGACGGCGGTGGCGGTGCCATAACGCTTGGTGACGCCGTCGATGTGGACCGCGCCGGTGGCGGTGGGTGCATCGAGTGTCGCCGTCGACATTCGGGTGTTGTCGGGCATGGAGCCTCCCCATTGAGATTCGCTTGTCGCGAGTCTGTCACAGGAAAGGCGTCAGGTATAGCGAAATCGGAAGCCTCTTGATGATTTCGCAACGGTATCCGTTGCCGATTCAGGAAATGGCGACCGATTGGCACCGATCAGAGGAGGAAGCCACGCAGCAGGGCTTCGGACCCGGCGAGATGATCGCGCATCGCCGCCTCGGCAGCATCCGGACGTCCGGCGAGGATCGCGGAGACGATGCTCTCGTGCTGCTCCCCCGAGTGCTGGATGTTGCGCGGCATCAGCGGGAACGTATCGAGCCACGCATTGACGTCGGCCCTGTTCTCGGCCACGAGCGCGACCAGCGACGGGATTCCGGCGGCCTCGGCGATGGCCAGGTGCAGCAGCGTGTCCAGGCGCCGATACTCCTCAGGACCCGCAGGCACCGCCGCCTCGTGTCGCGCCCACAGGTCGGCACGGGTCGAGGCGTCCAAGGAGCGGCTCGCGGCCGCGCGCACGGCCCCGGTCTCGAGCACGCGGCGCAGCCCGAGCACGTCGTCGATCTCGTCCGGCGTCACCGCCCCCGGCACGCTGGGGTGTGGCAGCGGGTCGGCCACGAACGTGCCTCCGTAGCGACCACGCCGCGGCAGCAGGTAGCCGGTGTCGGCCAGCTCGCGGATCGCCTCGCGCACGGTGTCACGACTCACCCCGAACGACGCCGCCAGCTCGCGCTCCGGAGGCAGGGACTCGCCAGGAGCGACCACACCGAGCCGGATCGTCTGCACGAGTCGGGCCACCGCGTCCTCGAGCGCATTGCCGCGCCGCAGCGGCCGGTAGACGGCCCTTCGCACTTCGACGAGGTCGCCGTCGTGGGAGTGCTCGCTCATGCCTTCACCCTGTCACAGCGAGGTGAGGGTGGCTCACAGCGGGGTGACGTAGGCGTTCGTGATCCCGCCGTCGACGACGAAGGCACTCGCGGTGATGAACGACGCGTCGTCGGAGGCGAGGAACGCCACGGCCGCTGCGAGCTCGGCGGGCTCCGCGAAGCGTCCCATCGGCACGTGCACCAGGCGCCGCTGCGCCCGCTCCGGATCCTTCGCGAACAGCTCCTGCAGCAACGGGGTGTTCACGGGTCCAGGGCACAGCGCATTCACCCGCACTCCCTGACGGGCGAACTGCACACCGAGCTCGCGGGACATCGCCAGCACGCCGCCCTTCGACGCGGTGTAACTGATCTGCGAGGTGGCGGATCCGAGGAGCGCGACGAAGGAGGCGGTGTTGATGATCGATCCGCGCCCCGCGGGCACCATGTGACGGAGGGCTGCACGGCTGCACAGGTACACGCTCTTGAGATTCACGTCTTGCACGCGATCCCACGCCGGGAGCTCCGTCGTCTCGATGGAGTCGTCATTGGCCGGCGAGATGCCCGCGTTGTTGAAGGCGATGTCGATCCGCCCGAACTCCTCCGCGACACCGTCGAACAGCGCGTTCACCTTGGCCTCGTCTGCGACGTCGACCGGGCGGAACACGCCGCCCACCTCGGCGGCCGCAGCGTCTCCTGTCGTCGGATCGACGTCGGCGATCACGACGAAGGCCCCCTCCGCTGCGAAGCGCTGGGCGGTGGCGAACCCGATGCCGCTCGCGCCGCCGGTGATGATGGCGACGCGGTCCTTGAGACGCTGGGTCAGATCGATGCTCATGTGGGTTCTCCGTTCCGGATGGGTGAAAGGACGACGCGATCAGTGTTCATCGGTCGCGAAGAAGACGTTCTTGGTCTCGGTGAAGTGCTCGGCGGCGTCGGGGCCGAGTTCGCGCCCCAGGCCCGACGCCTTCATGCCGCCGAACGGCGTGGAGTACCGCACCGAGGAGTGCGAGTTCACGGACAGCACGCCGCTGCGCACACCCCGGGCCACGCGGACACCGCGTCCCAGGCTCTCGGTCCAGACGGAGCCCGCGAGACCGTACGCCGTGTCGTTGGCCAGACGGATGGCATCGGCCTCGTCCTCGAACGGCATCACCGCGACGACGGGCCCGAACACCTCCTGCTGCGCGATGCGGTCGGCGGGGTCGGCGAGCACCACGGCCGGCGCGAACCAGAACCCGCCCCCCTCGGGGGCACTGCCGCGGAAGGCGATGTCTGCACCGTCGAGGAACGACGCCACGGTATCGCGGTGTCCCGCCGAGATGAGCGGCCCCATGTCGGTGTCATCGCGGGCGGGGTCGCCCACACGCCAGGCGGCGACGGCCGGTTCGAGCAGTTCGAGGAACCGGTCGTAGACCGAGCGCTGCACGAGCAGGCGGCTGCGCGCACAGCAGTCCTGGCCGGCGTTGTCGAACACGGATCCGGGTACTCCGGCCGCCGCGCGTTCGAGATCCGCGTCCTCGAAGACGATGTTCGCGCTCTTGCCCCCGAGTTCGAGCGTAACGGGCTTGAGGGCTCGCGCGCAGCCCGCCGCGACTTCGACGCCCACCGCTGTCGAGCCGGTGAAGACGACCTTGCGCACGTCCGGGTGTTCCACGAGACGCTGCCCGACGACCGAGCCCGACCCGGTGACGACCTCGAACAGCCCCTCCGGTAGTCCTGCTTCGCGCGCGAGCTCGCCGAGGCGGATGGCGGTGAGAGGTGTCAGCTCGGCGGGCTTCAGCACCACGGCGTTGCCCGCGGCGAGCGCCGGTGCGAACGCCCACGAGGCGATCGTCATCGGGAAGTTCCACGGAACGATCACGCCGACCACGCCGTAGGGGTCGTGGAACGTGACATCGAGCCCGCCGGCCACCGGGATCTGTCGCCCGGACAGGCGCTCCGGGTCGGCGGAGTAGTAGTTGAGCACCTGGGCGACGTGACCGGCCTCCCAGCGGGCCGAGCCGATCGGATGCCCGGAGTTGAGCACCTCCAGCTGCGCCAGCTCTTCGACGGCGCCTTCCACCGCGCGGGCGAACGACCGGAGGGCATCCGCACGTGCCACCGGGGCCAGGGCCGCCCATCGACGCTGCGCCGCGACGGCACGAGCGATCGCGGCATCCGTCTCTCCGATGCCGACTCTGGGGACCTCGCGGATCGCGGCACCGGTGGACGGGTTGATGACTGTGAACGCGCTCATCGGGCGTCCTCCTTCCGCCCGGCGGCGAACGCGCGAGCCTGCGAGACGAGATCTTCGAAGAGACGTCGGTCTTCGGCGTTCTCCTCCGGATGCCACTGAATGCCGACGACGTGACCATCTGCGGTGTCGACGAACGCCTGCACGAGTCCGTCGGCGGAGTGCGCAGCGGCGACCAGCCCCTCCCCGAGCCGATCGATGCCCTGATGGTGATAGCTGTGCACGCGTACGTCGCCGGCACCGAGGACGCCGGCGAGCGCCGTGTCACCCGAGACCTCGATGTCGTTCTCGGCGAACACGCCTCCGCCCAGGCGGTAGCGCTCGGTGCCGAGCGACTCGGGCAGGTGCTGGTGCAGAGTGCCTCCGCGCGCCACGTTGACGAGCTGCAGCCCGCGGCAGATCGCGAGCACCGGTATGCGGCGCCGCTCGGCCGCTCTGAACAGCGCCAGCTCCCACGCGTCGCGGTCGACCCGGGCCGGATCCGTGAGCGGATGCCGCTCCTCGCCGTAGAGCTCGGGAGCGACGTCGGCCCCTCCGGAGAGGATCAGTCCGTCCAGCCCGGCGATGGCTGCATCCGCCGACTCCGGGTCCTGTGGCGGCAGGAGCAGTGCGATTCCGCCCGATGCCGTCACTCCGGTCAGGTACTGCTCGGGCAGGAACGCGGCCCGCACATCCCACACCCCCTGCTGCGCCCGCTCGAGGTAGGTCGTGACCCCGATCAACGGTGCCGGGTCAGAGCCGCTCGAAACCACGGATCCGCTCCCAGTCGGTGACGGCGGCGTCGTAGGCCTCGACCTCGATGCGCGCCTGGTTCAGGTAGTGCTCCACAACGTCGTCGCCGAACGCTTCGCGCGCGATGGCCGACTCGCTGAACAGCTGTGCCGCTTCGCGCAGCGTGGTGGGAAGGTGTTCGACGCCGGCCTCGTACGCGTTGCCGGTGAAGCGGTCGGGCAGGGGCAGTTCGTTCTCGATGCCGTACAGACCGCCGGCGATGATGGCCGAGATCCCGAGGTAGGGGTTCACGTCGCCGCCCGGCACTCGGTTCTCGACCCTGAGCCCGGCCCCCGCCCCGATCACGCGCAGCGCACAGGTGCGGTTGTCGATGCCCCAGGCCACTCCGGTCGGGGCGAAGCTGCCCTTCGCGAACCGCTTGTACGAGTTGATGTTGGGCGCATAGAGCAGGGTGAACTCCCGGAGCGTGGCGAGGATGCCGGCGATCCAGTGCCCCATGATCGGACTGAATCCGTGCTCGCCGTCTCCGGCCATGACCGGAGTGCCGTCGTCGGCGCGCAGCGAGAGGTGGATATGGCAGCTGTTGCCCTCGCGCTCATTGAACTTCGCCATGAAGGTGAGCGCCTGGCCGTGCTGCTCCGCGATCTCCTTCGCGCCGTTCTTGTAGAGCGCGTGCTGGTCAGCGGTCTCGCGCACCTCGGCATAGCGGAAGGCGATCTCCTGCTGCCCCAGGTTGCACTCCCCCTTCACGCCCTCGCAGTAGAGGCCCGCGCCGTCCATGCTGTTGCGGATGTCGCGCAGCAGCGGCTCGAGGCGGGTGGAGGCGAGCAGGTTGTAGTCGACGTTGTAGTCGGTCGACGGCGTCAGTCCCTCGTACTTGCGGGCCCAGGCGTCGCGGTAGGTGTTGTCGAAGACGATGAACTCGAGCTCGGTGCCCGAGAACGCGGTCCAGCCGCGTTCGGCCAGTCGATCGCGCTGACGGTCGAGGATCGCCCGCGGCGACGGGCTCACCGGCTCCCCGTTTCCCCACACCAGGTCCGCGATCACCAGCGCCGTCCCCGCCAGCCAGGGGATCCGGCGCAGCGTCGCGACGTCGGGCCGCAGCACCATGTCGCCGTAGCCGCGATCCCACCCCGACATCGCGTAGCCGTCGACCGTGTTCATGTCCACATCGACCGACAGCAGGTAGTCGCACGCCTCGGCACCGTGATGCACGATGTCCTCCTGGAACAGTCGTGCGGACACCCGCTTGCCGACCAGCCGCCCCTGCGCATCCGCGAAGGCCACGATCACCGTGTCGATCTCGCCGGCGGCGATGCCGGCATCCAGTTGCTCGATGCTCAGGTTTCCCGCCATCGTCTCGCTCCCGTCGTCGTGGTGAAGCGATCGGCCGACCGGCTTCGCCATCAGAGTAGATCACCAGGACGTTTAAAGGTAGACGAAACCACCATTGGCTGTCACAATCATCCGCAAGGTGCACCCGGCGCCTGTGTGTGCTTGCGAACGGAGAGCGGATGTCTGAGCAGAGCAGTGAATCCCGCAAGGTCGCTGGGGCGACCTATACACGCGCCGGGAACGAATACTTCGAGAAACGCACCCTGAAGAGGTCTGCCGGTGTCTGGGGCCTGTGGGGTCTCGCGGTCGCCGCCGTCATCTCCGGAGACTTCTCCGGCTGGAACTTCGGCATCGACTTCGCGGGCTTCGGCGGAATGCTGATCGCCTTCGTGATCCTCGTGCTCATGTACTACGGCATGATCTTCGCGATCGGCGAGATGGCCGCGATGATGCCCCACACCGGGGGCGCCTACTCCTTCGCGCGATCGGCGATGGGACCGTGGGGCGGCTTGGTCACGGGCGCAGCGGAGACGATCGAGTACGTCGCGACCACGGCGGTGATCGTCTACTTCTCGGCGTCGTATGCGAACGGCATCACGAGCGAGCTGCTGGGAATCCAGCTGCCGGGGTGGCTCTGGTACCTCATCCTCTACGTCGTGTTCATCGCGCTGAACTCCGCGGGGGCCGCGATCTCGTTCCGATTCGCGATCGTCGTCTCGATCATCTCGATCGGCATCATCCTGGTGTTCTCCCTGATGGCGATCTTCTCCGGCGCCTTCAGCTGGGACGCGCTGTGGGACATCGCCCCCGACCCCGGCCAGACGGAGTTCCTGCCGCACGGCGTGCTGCCGATCCTGTTCGCGCTCCCGTTCGCGATGTGGTTCTTCCTCGGCATCGAAGAGCTGCCCCTGGCCGCCGAGGAGTCGCACAACCCGACCCGCGACATCCCCAAGGCCGGCTTCTGGGCGCGCGGCACCCTCATCGTCACGGGTCTGCTCGTCCTCTTCCTGAACACCGGCGTGATCGGCGCCGAGGCCACCGGCACCGCGGGCGAGCCGCTGCTCGACGGCTTCCGCGCCATCGTGGGCGACCAACTCGCCGCGGTGCTAGCGCTCTTCGCCCTGATCGGGCTGCTCGCCTCCCTGCAGGGCATCATGTTCGCTTACGGCCGCAACATGTACTCGCTCTCCCGCGCAGGCTACTACCCTCGCTTCCTCTCCCTCACCGGCAAGCGGCAGACGCCGTGGGTGGCGCTCGTCGTCGGTGCGGCGATCGGTTTCGTCGCCCTCATCGTGCTCGACGTGCTCGCGGCCGTCGACGCCGAGGGCGCCGGATCGGTGGCAGGCGCGATCGTGCTGAACATCGCGGTCTGGGGCGCGGTGCTCGCCTACGGACTCCAGCTGGTGTCGTTCATGATCCTCCGCAGGAAGTACCCGGACGTCGCGCGGCCGTACCGGAGCCCGTGGGGGATCCCCGGCGCAGCTGTCGCGCTCGTGATCGCCGCGCTGATCTTCGTCGGGTTCCTGCTGAATCCGACGTTCGGCCCCGCCATCGTGGCGATCGCCATCGTCTACGTCGTGATCCTGCTCGGATTCGGGCTCTTCTTCCGCCACCGTCTGGTGCTGTCGCCCGAAGAGGAGTACGCGATCTCCGGCGGCTCCCACGGCGACCCGCAGGCCGAGGGTTACGACGCCATGGAGGGCGAGGTGTTCGACGACAGCGGCAGGTGACTCACCGCGCAGCGCCTCGACGACTCCGTCGGGGCGCTGTGTCGCGCCGCCCCTGGACCCTACTTGCGGTCGAAGTCGAAGGCCTTGAGCAGCTCGACGACGGCCTTCTCCCGCTCCTCGCCGCCCTCCTCGAACATGTGGGTGACGTGCGTCTGCAGGTGGTTCTCCAGCAGCAGGCGGTTGAGTGACTCCAGGGAGCGCTGGATGGCGCGGGACTGCGTGATGATGTCCATGCAGTAGTCCTCGTTCTCGATCATCCGCGCGACGCCGCGCATCTGTCCTTCGAGGATGCTGGTGCGGTGCAGCGCACGTTTCTTGATGTCTTCGATCACCCCTCGAGGGTACTCCCCCCAGGGGGTATCCGGCTGTCTGTGCGCCGAGACAGCGCACGCTCCGCGCACAGGGCCGCCGGTGCGGTGGCGTGAAAGGATGACGTCATGCCGCGAACACCGATGACGCAGCTCTCGCCCGCCGACCAGGAGCGCCTCCGCGCGCTCCGACGCATGAAGGCCGTCGCCCTCGGCGCCCTGGTGTTCATGGCCGTCGTGTTCGTGTTCGCCTTCGCGTTCCAGCAGCGCATCGAGGGACTCGCCTATGTGCGCGCGGCGGCCGAAGGCGGCATGGTGGGTGCGCTCGCGGACTGGTTCGCGGTGACCGCGCTCTTCCGACGCCCACTCGGGCTCCCCATCCCGCACACCGCGATCATCCCGAACCGCAAGGACGAGATCGGCCGCTCGCTCGGCGAGTTCGTGGAGACGAACTTCCTCGCCGCCGACGTGGTGCGCACCAAGCTGTCGACCACGAAGATCGCTCTGCGCGCAGGCGACTGGCTGCGTGAGGCCCCGCATGCGGAGCGGGTCGGCGCCGAGGGTGCGACGATCGCCACGGCCGTGCTCAACGCGCTGAGCGACGACGACGTGCGAGACCTGATCACGGACCTCGCCCGCGAGCATCTGGTCGATCCCGAGTGGGGTCCGCCCGCCGGAGCGTGGCTCGAGAAGATCGTCGAGGCCGATGCCCATCACGGCGCTGTCGACCTCGCCGCCGACAGCATCTCGCGCTGGCTCGACGCGAACGCCGAATCGTTCAGCGGTCTGGTCTCCCGGCGCCTTCCGGGGTGGGTGCCGAAGCTGGCTCACCGCTTCGTGGACGACACGGTGTATCACGAGGCGGTCAAGTTCGTGCACGCCGTGCAGGCCGACCCCCACCACCCGGCACGCCTCGCGGTCGACGGCTATCTGGCACGTCTGGCCGACAGCCTGCAGAACGACCCGGCGACGCGGGCGAAGCTCGAGAACGCCAAGGCGTCGCTGTTCGACAGCCCCCGCGTCGGCGCTCTGGCCGCTGAGGCGTGGAACACCGCGAAGAACGGCTTGCTCGCTGCCCTCGCCGATCCCGAGAGCGGCCTCCGACGCCGCGCCGTGCAGGCCCTGCAGGAGGTCGGGGAGCGGCTCACGACCGACACCGCGCTGCAGAACCGCGTCGACACGTGGGTATCGGACGCCGCGGTCTTCCTCGTCGACCGCTACCGGCACGACATCGCCTCGATCATCACCGACACCGTCGAACGCTGGGACCCGGCGGAGACGACGGAGAAGATCGAGCTCATGGTCGGCCGCGACCTGCAGTACATCCGTTTGAACGGCACGTTCGTCGGCGCCCTGGCCGGTCTCGTCATCTTCTCCATCGCGCACGCCCTGATCCCCGGAGTCTGACCATGCCCTCGTCCTCCCGACCGCTGAGCCACGATCCCCTCTGGCCCCGAGCCGGGTCCTGGCCTGCCTTCGACGGCACCGCCGACGCCGTGCTCGTCGGGGTGCCGACCTGGCGCACCTCGCTCTCCCCGACCGGTGCGCACGCGACGCCCGCGGCGATCCGCGCGGCTCTCCCCCGCTACGGCACCGCGCTGATGGGACCGCCGGTGATCGAGCTCGACGAGGTGCTGCGCATCGCCGACGCCGGCGACATCGCCGATCCTGACGGCTCCGCCGGTGAGGCCAGGGTCATCTCCCGCGTGCGCGAGCTCGCCGCCGCTTCGAAACTCGTGATCGCCCTCGGCGGCGACAACTCGCTCACCTATCCCGTGGCGCTCGGTGCCGAAGCGACGGGACTGATCACGTTCGACGCCCACTTCGACCTGCGCGACGGCATCTCGAACGGCACTCCCGTGCGGCGCCTCGTGGAAGATGTCCCCGCCACGTCGCCGCTGGACACCACGCGCATCGACCCGACCAAGGTCGTGCAGATCGGCATCGCCGACTTCGCGAACTCCGCCGCCTACGCCCGACGCGCAGCCGAGTGGGGCATCCGTGTCATCCCCCTCGACGAGCTCCGCCGCCGCGGAATCGACGATGTCGTCGCGGAGGCCGTGGAGGTCGCCGGTTCCGGAGCCGATGCGCGCATCCACCTCGACATCGACGTCGACGTCTGCGACCGGTCGGTCGCGCCGGGCTGCCCGGCGAGCGTGCCCGGCGGTCTGCAGGCGTGGGAGCTGCGCGCCCTCAGCAGGGCCGTCGCGACGGATCGACGTGTCGCGAGCGCCGACCTGGCCGAAGTCGACGCCACCGCCGACGCCGACGATGCCCGCACCGTCCGCCTGGCGGCTCTGTGCGTGCTGGAGCTGCTCGCCGGACTCGCCGCACGCACATGAGGATCGTGGTGTCGGGGACGCACGCCAGCGGCAAGAGCACGCTGATCTCCGACTTCCGTGCGGTCCGCCCCGAGTACGTCGTACTGCCCGACCCCTTCGAGGACCTCGATCTCGACGATCCCGCGAGCGAGCACAGCTTCGCCGTGCAGCTGCGCGTCACCGCGGCGCGACTCCGGGAGTCGGCCGCCGCTTCCGCGGTGATCTGCGAGCGGGGGCCACTCGACTTCCTCGCCTACCTGACCGCTCTGGAGGAGCTGGGCCGCAGTGACGGCGCGCTCCTCGCCCGCGCCGCAGAGATCGTGGAGGCGTCGATGGCCGCGATCGACCTCGTCGCGATCGTGCCCCTGGACGGGAGCCGGCCGATCCACGTCACGGGCGACGAGGACCCGGCTCTGCGCGTCGCGATGGACGAAGCGCTGGTGGGACTCGTCGATGACCTCGAGCGCGCAGGCTCCGTCCCGCAC
>NZ_LSJW01000249.1:0-14513 GCF_001557335.1 Microbacterium sp. CCH5-D1 | reverse complement strand
GTCCCCGCCCCGCCCCCGCGAACGGTTTCCTAGACTGGAGAGATGCGACCGCTCACCGAAGCCGAAGTCCGGGCATCGTTCGTCAATGCGGACGATGACGAGCTGCGTCTGATGGAGATGCCTCATGACTTCCTGCTCGTCGACTGGGACTACCTCGACTTCTTCGCCTGGCAGGACCCCGGTGCGAGCCGTCGCGGCTATGTGCTGATCCCGCACGACGACGAGGTGATCGGGGTGGTGCTGCGTGCGACGGACCCCGGTCGCGCGAGGTCGGGCATGTGCAACATCTGCCACACGATGCAGCCGGGGAACCAGGTCGCCCTCCTCTCCGCCCGTCGAGCAGGCGAAGCGGGCAAGCGGGGGGATTCGTTCGGCACCTACATGTGCGCCGACCTCTCCTGCCACGAGAACGTGCGCCTCGCGCACCCGCTCGCACCGAACGAGGTCAGGTCGCCCGGTCAGGTCGACTTCCGTCTCGACGGCACGCGCCGGCGCATGGAGAGCTTCGTCTCGCAGGTCTGGGAGCGGGTCTGATCGCGGTTACGCTGGTGCGACACGTTCTGTGCTCGAAGGAGAAGCCATGACTGACGCCATCCTGTTCGCCGTCGAAGAAGGGATGGCTCGGCTCACACTGAACCGGCCCGCTCGGCTCAACGCGTTCAACGCCGACCTGGCGCACGCCTGGAAGGATGCAACGGCCGAGGCCACGTCGCGCACCGACGTGAAGGCGATCCTCATCGATGCCGCGGGTCCTGCGTTCTGCGCGGGAGGCGACGTGATCGACATGGCGACGACCATGGGCGCGTCCGGTGCGGAGATCACCGCGCTCGCCGAGGTCATCAACTCCGGCATCCGCTCGCTGACGGAATCAGCGGTGCCTGTCGTCGCCGCGGCCCACGGCACGACCGCGGGAGGTGGCCTGGGCATCCTGCTGTGCAGCGACTACGCCGTCGTGGGCTCGCGGTCGAAGCTCGGCAGTCTGTACGCGAACATCGGTCTGACCCCAGACCTGTCGGTCTCCGCTCAGCTCGCCCGTGCCGTCGGCCAGCGCCGTGCCCTGCAGCTCGTCCTGCAGGATCGGCTGCTCACCGCAGCGGAGGCCGTCGAGTGGGGACTCGTCGCCGAGGCCGTCGAGGGTGAGGACGCCGCCGCGGAGGCGGAGCGTGTGCGAGCGCGCGGTGAGGAGATCGCACGCTTCTGGCTGGCGGGTGCCGCCGACGCCTACGGTCAGGCGAAGAGGCTGGTGCGCGAGCAGCCGGAACGCTCCTTCGTCGAGCAGCTGGGCGAAGAGGCGCGCTCGATCGGTGCCGCCCTCGAGACACCCGACGCGCAGGCGAGGGTCGCGGCGTTCGCTGCGGCGTCGGCGAAGAAGACCGGCTGACCTCTCCTCCCCAGACCCGAAGGGTCAACAGACTTCCCGCGACGGGGTCGAACCCCTGGCAACCGTCGGCGCGCATGGCAGGATGAAGGCATCGCCGCTCGACGAGAGGAACGCCATGTCCCAGCCGGACATCACCACGCATCGACCGCAGGGTGAGAAGAAGAACATGTCGCTGCTGATCAGGGGCTCCCTGTGGATCGCCATCGGCGCTCTCATCGCCGCGGCCCTCGTGTGCGTCATCTGGGTGCTCATCGGTGACCAAGACGGTCTGATCGGTCGTGCGTTCCTCACGATCCTGCTGCTGGCGGCGTTCGCGGGAATCGCGATCCTCGAGGCCGGGTTGGCGCCGAACCGCCCCGACTGGCTGCAGCTGGCGAGCATGGTGAGCTGGATCGTCGCTCTCCTCGTCGGCGCCGTGAAGATCTGGCTCCCGGAGGACGGGTTCTACTTCGGCGCCGAGCGCTTCTTCCAGCTGCTCCTCGTGATCGGCATCCTCCAGCTGGCCCTGCTGCACGTGCGCCTGTTCACGCCGGCAGCGCAGCGATACGTCACGACCTTCACCCGAGTGATCTACATCGTGACGGTCACTTTCCTCGTCGGTCTCGTCGGCATGCTCGTGTTCTTCCTCGCCTTCCCCCACACGTTCCACTACGGCGAGCTGTATTGGCGCATCGTGGTCGCACTCACGATCCTCGTGGCCGTTGGCACCACGCTGATCCCGCTGCTCAATGCGCTCTTCGCGCCGAAGAAGAAGACCCCGGCCAACCGTGCCGTCGCGTCGGCGCCGTCGTGGCCGACCTACGCCGATGGCATCACCCCGCTTCCGGCGCTGCCCGATGCATCACCCGACTGGAACGCCTACTACACCGGGTACCCGACGGTCGCCCCGCCCCAGCAGGCACTCCCGCAAGCGCCCGTCTCGGGGTTCCCCGTCGTGCCGCAGCCCGCGCCGCCGCAGCCCGCGCCGCCGCAGCCCGCTGCGTCTCAGTTCGCGCCGCCGCAGTTCTCGCAGCCCGCAGAGCCCGCGCCTTCGACTCCGGGCGAGCACCCGGTGCCCCCTGCCCCGGCCACGCAGACTCCGGCCTCCCCGCAGGAGGCTTCGCAGGCTTTCCCGCCGCCGCCGCCCGCGCCCCGGCAGCCCGAACAGTGACGCTGGAACTCGAACTCCGCGACCTCGCGACCGAGATCGCCGAGGAAGCAGGGCAGCTCGCGCGACTTCGACGACAGGAAGGGGTACGCCTGGCGGCGACCAAGTCGTCGTTGGCCGACATCGTCACGGACGCAGACCGAGAGGTCGAAGCGCTCATCCGTTCGCGTCTCCGCGCGGCGCGGGCGGACGACGGCTTTCTCGGCGAAGAGACGGGGGCCGAAGCGGGGAGCAGCGGGATCACGTGGATCGTCGACCCCATCGACGGCACCGTCAACTACGCGTACGGCATCCCGGCGTACAACGTGAGCATCGGCGCAGTCCGCGGGGAACCCGATCCCGAGACCTGGGAAGCGCTCGCCGGCGCTGTCAACGCCCCGGCGTTGGGAGAGACCTTCTCAGCGGCGCGAGGTCATGGCGCCTGGTCGAACGGCATTCGTCTCGCGGTGACGGACACGACCCCGGCCGGCGCTCTCCTCGCCACGGGCTTCGGCTATGACCCCGCCACCCACGAAGGCGACATCGCGACCGTGGCGCGAGTCATGCCGATGGCTCGCGATGTGCGACGTATGGGCGCGGCCGCACTCGACCTGGCCTTCGTCGCTGCGGGGCGACTGGACGGTTACTTCGAGCGGGGCCTTCGCCCCTGGGACTTCGCCGCCGGTGCGCTCCTCGTCGAGGAAGCCGGAGGCGTGGTGTCCCGAACGGATGTCGACTCCCCGCGCCCGATGCTGGTGGCGGGAGGAGTCGATGTGCACGCCCGATTGCTCGCGATCCTCGCGGAGAATCCGTGAACGATTCATGGCATTCTCAGCCTGGTCACGGTAGGGTTTACCCGATCGTTACTTTCATCACCCGAAGGTGAAAGTCAAAGTTTGCGCCCCCCGAGCACGACGCACGACCGAGAGAAACGCTTTGCCCCTCGAGAACTCCCAGGCTGCCTCTGCGCCCACGCGCCGATCCAGCCGACTCCGCACTGCGGCCTCCGAGGCCCCCGCGGCGGGACCGACGGCACCCCTTTCTGCCGCTGATTCCACTGCCGTCGCCCTCGCTGCTGTCGCCCCCCTTTCCCGACGCGCCGCCCGTCAGCGGCCGGCACCCGACGAGGTGGTCACGGAAGCGCTGATCGAGCCTTTCGTCGCCACGAACTCGGAGCCGGTGATCGCCGATGTTCCCGCGGTTCCTGTCGCCTCGGAGCCGGTCGAGGCTCCTGCGGCTCCGGTCCGCGAAACCGGTGAGGTCGGGCGTGGACCGGCGGTCGAAGCCGACGCGTTCGAGCGCGCTTCCCGTGCCTTCCGCGCGACAGGTGCGGTTCCGACGGTTTCCACGGCTGAGCGCTCGCCGTCCGCAGCGAGTTCGGACGCTGAGTCTGTCGTCCCCTCGCATGTGGCCCCTCGTCGCCCCCGCAACCTCCGCAAGGTGGTCACGGTCGGAGCAACCGTCGGTGTGATGAGCCTCGCAGGGCTTCTCGCGGTGTCCATGACGCTCCCCGCGGAGGCGGTCGCCGGTGTGCGGGGCGGTTCGGCCGCATCCATGTCGTTGGTCTCCGCTGCTGCCGCCGACTCGAAGGACGAGGCCGAGGACGAGATCCAGGCTTTCGTCGCACCGTCCGGCGTTGAGAGCGTCCCGCTCTCCCGCTCCGATGACTTCAGCACGGTCTCGCTCGCCGAGGTCGCTGCCGAGCAGGGCATCAACTACTCGGGTGAGATCTTCACGAACGACCCCGACGCCGCCATCCAGTGGCCGTTCCTCGTCGGTGTCGGCATGAGCTACGGCTATGGGATGCGCAGCGGCCGCCTCCACGAGGGCATCGACTTCGTGCCGGGCAACGGTGCGCCGATCCAGGCCATCGCCGACGGCACTGTCCGCATCGCCACAGAGCAGGGCGGGGCCTTCGGGGTCACGGTCTACATCGACCACGTCATCGACGGCCAGGTCATCACGAGCCACTACTCGCACATGCAGTACGGCTCCCTCAACGTCAAGGCCGGCGACACCGTCAAGGTCGGAACGATCGTCGGCAAGACGGGTAACACGGGTCGTTCCTACGGCGCTCACCTGCACTTCGAGCTCATCGTCAACGGAACGACCATCGACCCGATGCCGTGGCTCAAGGCGAACGCCGGTCGATCGTCGCTGACCGCGGAGGAGTGACCGGCTCGATTTCATGAGGACGCCACAGTAATGGTATTCTCGTACGGTTGCCCCGCGAGGGGCAGCACGCCCCGATAGCTCAGTGGCAGAGCACTTCCATGGTAAGGAAGGGGTCGTCAGTTCAATCCTGACTCGGGGCTCGCAAGCATTCTTCTCACGCGGACGGATGCCTCGCGGCAGGGTAGCTCAGCTGGTTAGAGCGCACGACTCATAATCGTGAGGTCGCGGGTTCAAGCCCCGCTCCTGCTACAGATGAAAACCCCCGGATTCCCGGGGGTTTCGTCGTTCACGGGGGGCAGCGCGTCGAAGCTCAGTCGCGGGACTGGCGCGCCGGTTGGAGCCCACCGATCGGCGAATCAGCCTCGCCGTTGACGTACATGTAGCCATCGATGATGTCCGCGGATCGCCCTCGGCCGAGCCATGCGTCGATGCCGTCGCAGGCGTTCTCCGTCTGGGGGAGGAGCGTCTCCAGCTCGATCCTTCCCGCCGAATCCTGCGACCAGCGGCCGCTCAGATCGTTGCACCCGTCGCTGCCCGTGACGGTCCCGTCGGGACTGAGCGACAAGAACGTCGCTCCGTCGACGCTCGCCTCCCAGCCCCCGACGGGGTCGGGGAGTGGCGGAGTCGTCTCGGCGGGAACCTCACCGTTCGCGATCCTGTCGTTGCGCGCGTACATGGGGGCGAGCCCGGCTTGGAAGACGGCGCTGGTGGTGATGGCCGACACCAGCACGAGGACCACGCCGAGCAGGGGAGCCCAGTAGGCGGGCTTCCTCCGATGCCGGAGCGTGAACGCGGCCACGATCGCCGCGATGACCGAGGCAGCGACCGCCCACGGGAAGACGGCGCGGGCGCCGAAAGCGACTGCCAGGTCGCAATCGCCTTCGCAGCCGACGGCGCTGAACGACTCGAGGATCTGCGCGACGTACGCCGCGACGACGAGCAACGGAACGAGCAACCAGAGGGCGACGGCGAGTGCGGAGCGGTGCGCACGGTCGCGATGGGCAGGTTCCGGATCCTCGACGGTCATGTCCCTGAGGGTATGGCGGAGTGCCGAGACGGACCGCAGGCGCGACGCGTGTCGTCGGCGCGGTGATGGCACGTCTCGGCTACGACGCGGCAGAGGTCGTGGTCGCCGTCGGCGAGGAGTCGACCCGCTTCGCCGTGGGGGATCGCGTGTTCTACGCCGGGCAGATCGATCGCTCGGGCACGAACGCGCGGTTCCACCTGGTGGACGAGAGCATCGTCGGCCATGCTCCTCGCACGCTGTCGGTCGCCGAGGCGGCCGCACTGCCGCTGATGGTCATCACCGCGTGGGAGAGCCTGTTCGACCGCCTGGCGCTCACCCGCGACAGCACGGGAGTGCTCCTGGTGATCGGCGCGGCAGGGGGCGTCGGCTCGCTGATCATCCAGCTCGCGAAGGCCCTCACGCGTCTCGAGGTCATCGCCGTGGCCTCGCGCCCGGAGACGGCGGAGTGGGTGCGTCAGATGGGGGCCGACCACGTCGTTGGCCGTGACTTCGCCGGCGAGGTGTCGGCGCTCGCCCCCGCCGGCGTCGACTACGTGTTCACCTCGTTCACTCCCGGCAACGTCAGGGCGATCGCCGACGTGATCCGTCCGCGCGGACAGGTCGTCTCCATCGACGAGACCGGGGGCAGCATCGACGCGCTCAAGGCGAAGAGCGTGACCTGGCACTGGGAGCTCATGTTCACGAGGCCCGTCACCGATCCCTCCGACCACTACCAGCACGACCTCCTGGAGAGCGTCGCGAACCTGGTGGATTCCGCTGGACGCCGCGACGATGCGTCGGGCCCACGAGATCGTGGAGGCCTCCCGGACGATCGGCAAGGTCGTCGTCACCGACTGGCCAGAGGCGAAACGCCCCTAGCGCTGCGGTGCGTCGAAGGCCGGACCCACGTCTCCCGCCCTAGCGTCTGCGACGCCGACACGTCCGCGGATGAAGAACAGCAGCACGAGACCGACCACGATCACGGCGGGGTTTCCGAGCCCAGCCAGCGTCGAGACCGGACCCTCGACCGGATAGGCCGTGTGGAGGAAGATACTCGGATCGGTGCTGGCGTGCAGCAGGATAGGCGCGATGAGAGTGCCGGTGACCCGCATGGCGAGGTACATGCAGATTCCGAAAGCGAAGGTGTAGACCACCTGGAACGCGGTGGCGAACAGCGATTGACCGCTGAGCAGGTTCCCGGAATGGAGTCCGGCGAACACTGCGGCCGAGATCACGGCGACGACGATCTCGCGGTATCCGGCCTTGCGCAGCATGTTCACGACGAGACCGCGAGTGAGCACCTCTTCGGCGAAACCGATGAAGACGCCGGCGAGCAGCCAGGTCGCGACTACCTGGAACCCGGCCTCGCCGTAGTCGATGCTGAGCAGGTGCAGGACGTTGAACAGCAGCACGATCACGATCGCGATCCACATCCAGCCGCGGCCCGTGATCGGCTGCCGTCTGAAGAGTTCGCCGAGCCAGCTGACCGACGCGGCGAAGCCGACCAGGAGCAGACAGCCGACGAGAACGGGAAGCGCGTAGAAGACCAGGATGCCGGTGGGGCCCGTCGGGTCGTCGATCTGTGCCGCGAGCGGAGTGAAGGCGAGCGACAGTCCGTTGTAGAGCACGAAGTAGACGGCTGCGAGAAGGAGTGCGCGCCACCAGCCGCCCTTCTCCCAGAATCTCTTCCAAGGGGTGCCGGTCGCGGCGGCGGGGGCGGGTGCGGTCATGAGAGCTCCAGGGCTCGGGGGACGGTTCTCCCGATCAGTGTGGCGCAGCCGTAGGCGCCGCGTCCATCCGCCTGGTCATCGCGGGCGCGTCCCGCGCCCTGCTCTCCCCGTCGGCGGAGGTAGACGAGGGATCGGGATCGGGCGGGTGGCGCGCGAGGTGTCGTGGAAGCGCTGGACAGCGGTGAGCACGTCGTCCACGGACGAGTAGCGCAGGGCGAGGGGGAGGTCACGCAGCCAGAGCACTTCGACCTCTGTCGGCGCATCCTCATAGACGCGGCACACGACCCGCCGGTGATCTACGTCCGGGTATTGCAGATCGACGATGGCCCAATCCGTGGCGCTGACCTGCTCGAGAGCGAACCGTGGGTCTGGTACGCGATCCATCATTCTCCTGACTGTCCCCACGATGAAGCATGCCCGCAGGTGAGCCGGGGCGGGAGCCCCTTGACAGACGGCGGCCCCTGCTCCAGAGGGGGCAGGGGCCGCCGTGTTCACCGAGCTGGCGTGTTCATCGAGATGGCGGTGTCGAGTCAGACTCCTCCGGTGCGCCAGGCGACGCGATCGCAGCTCCCGACCATTCGACGCCTCGTTGCTCGGCCTCCAGACGCTCCGCTTCCTCTCCGCTGATGGCCTCGCCCCTGGCCACGAGCCCCGCGGTGTCCGACAGCGGGATCTGCTTCAGGAACAGCGAGAGCAGCAGCGCGAGGGCGATGAACGGCACGAGATACCAGAAGACCGGGGCGAGGGCATCCGCATACGCGGTGACGATGCCGTCGCGCACCTCGTCCGGCAGGGAGTTGAGCGTGGAAGGGTCGATCGTCGATGCGGCCTCTGAGGCGGCATCGGGCGATGCGCCGGCGCCGGCGAAGACCCCGAGCAGGTTCTCGGTGAGGCGAGTGGTGAAGATGGTGCCGAAGACCGCGGTGCCGAGAGACGCGCCGACCTCCCGGAAGTAGTTGTTCGTGCTGGTCGCGGTGCCGATCTCGCCCGCCGGAACCGCGTTCTGCACGACCAGCACCACGACCTGCATGATGAGGCCGAGTCCCGCTCCGAACACGAACAGGAACACGCAGATCAGCCAGATGGGAGTCGACGCCGAGAGCGTGGTCATCGCGACCATGGCGATACCGGTGATGATCGTGCCGAGGATCGGATAGATCTTGTACCTGCCGGTCTTCGAGATCGCGATCCCGGAGAAGATCGACGTGCCCATGAGGCCGACCATCATGGGGATCATCAGCAGACCGGATTCCGCCGCAGAGGTGCCGGAGGACATCTGCAGGAACGTCGGCACGAATCCGATCGCCGCGAACATGCCGATTCCGAGCACCAGTCCGATCGCGGTGGCGTTCACGAAGATCGGGTTGCGGAACAGGCTCAGCGGGATGATCGGGTCCTGCACGCGCGATTCGGTGATCACGAACGCCGTCGCCGCGACGATCAGCCCGGCACCCCATGCCCAGGTCGCGAGCGAGTCCCATCCGAACTCCTTGTCACCGCCGAAGTCGGTGAAGAAGATGAGGCACGTCGTGGCGATCGAGAGGAAGATGACCCCGAAGATGTCGATCGGCTTCTCGGCCTTCTTGCTCGGGAGCTTGAGGGCGATGAGGGCGATGATGAAGGCCGCGATCCCCACCGGGATGTTGATGTAGAACGCCCACTGCCAGGTCAGGTGATCCACGAAGTAGCCGCCGAGGAGAGGGCCGGCCACGGCCGAGAGGCCGAAGACCGCCCCGAGGGGACCCATGTACTTGCCACGCTCGTTGGCGGGCACGATGTCGGCGATGATCGCCTGGGACAGGATCATCAGGCCGCCGCCGCCGAGACCCTGCAGGGCGCGGAACACGACGAACATCCAGAAGTCCGTGGCGAACGCGCAGCCGACGGATGCCAGCGTGAACAGTGCGATCGCGACGAGGAACAGGTTGCGCCGGCCCAGCACGTCGCCGAACTTGCCGTAGATGGGCATCACGATCGTGGTGGCGAGCAGGTAGGCGGTGGTGATCCACACCTGGTGGTCGACGCCGCCGAGCTGTCCGACGATCGTCGGCATGGCGGTGGACACGATGGTCTGGTCGAGGCTGGAGAGCAGCATTCCCGCGATGAGAGCGCTGAAGATGATCCAGATGCGGCGCTTCGTGAGCAGGAACGGCGCATCCTTCGTGGCGGTGGCGGACATTCAACGGGCTTTCTGTGACGGTGCGTAGAGCGAGCGGGCGAGGTCGAGGCGTCGCGCGATGAGATCGGCGAACGGCTCGGGGGACTGGTGGTGCAGGAGCTGGTCCATGCTCATGCGCACGAGCGCGCCGACGGTGTGCACGACCACCTCGGCGCGGAGTTCGGCATCATCGCCGCCCTCGGTGCGACGGAGGATCAGGGTCTGGTCACGGCGCTCGTTCTTGGCGAGCTGTTCGAAGGCCGCCTTCAGCAGCCGCGGCTCCTGCTCGATCACGGCGAACATCGCCGGCGCATCATCGACCGGGTTGAAGAGCTCGAAGCGACGGATCGTCAGCTGGATGAAGTCGTCGAGGAGGTCTCCGCGCTGCGTGGCGAACTCCTCCTCGAGAGCTTCCTGGCGGGAATCGATCGTCGCGAAGCCGAAGACCGCGTTCTCCTTGCTCTCGAAGTAGTTGAAGAACGTGCGCCGCGAGACTCCGACCTCGGCGCACAGCTCCTCGACCGTGAATCCGGCGAACCCCTTCTCCGTGGTCAACCGGCGTGCGGCATCGGTGAGGGCTCGGGAGGTCTCCCGCTTGCGCTGTTCCCGCAAGGATTCTGCACTGTCGCTCATAGAGTGCAATATTGCACTTCGAAGCTTGGAGTGCACTGTGAAGTGCTCGTATCCGTTGTCGGCGACTTTCTTCGGATCGATTTGTGACATCCGCTGCTCGCGATCCGTCCTAGTCATAGCGTCGCCGACCGCGACCGGCGCCCCTACGGGCAGAACACGGATGAAGGAGCTCATGATGGCGAACACGACTCCGGGCACGCAGCCCGAGATCCACGTCGAAGCACCGCTGCAGGGGGCTGCAGTGGGCACGACGACGATCGAGGATGCGGTGGTCGCGAAGATCGCCGGCATCGCCGCGCGGGATGTCGACGGGGTTCATGCGCTCGGCGGGGGCGCTGCGCGCATGGTGGGAGCCATCCGGGATGCCTTCAACACGACCGACCTCTCGCAGGGAGTGTCCGTCGCGGTCGGCGAGGCGCAGATCACCGTCGACATCACGATCGTCGCCGAGTATCCGGTCGCCCTGCAGAAGGTCGCCGACGAGGTCAGGGCGGCTATCCATCGAGACCTCGTCGAGCTGGCAGGGGCGGACCTCGTCGAGGTCAACGTCACGATCGACGATGTGCACGTCCCCTCGGACGACGTCGAGGGCGAGACCGCTGTGGCAGCGAGCGAGTAGTCGCCACATCCAAGACACGGCTCCGAGACCCGGGGCCGTAACGAGAAAGGGAGAAGAAATGAGCGCTGAAGACAAGATCAAGGCCACAGCCGAGAAGGTCGCCGGAAAGGCCAAGGAGACCGTGGGCAAGGTCATCAACGATGACAAGCTCGTCGCCGAGGGCAAGGCCGAGCAGGCCAAGGGCAACGTGCGCGACGCTGCGGAGGACGTGAAGGACGCGTTCAAGAAGTAGGCGGGACCGGGGGAGAGGCCGCACCGCCTCTCCCCGATCCCTCACAGGCGGGTGAGACATGATCCGATCCGATGGGGCATCTGTTCCGAATTCCTTCGGGGATCGGATCGAGGGGTGGGGTAGATGGAGAAGGAACGCTTTCGGACAGCGCTCGAGGATGCGGACGACGGCATCGTCGCCGGACGGGCGATGGATGGGGACGTCGAGGCGTTCGCCGTCTTGGTACGCAGGTATACGCCGATGATGCGTGCCTATACGCAGCGGATGCTGAACGCCTCCGCCGACGTCGATGACATCGTGCAGGAGTCCTTCGTGGTCGCGTGGCAGCGGTTCGGCGAGCTCGAGGATCCGGCGAAGGTCAAGAGCTGGCTGATGCGGATCGTCAGCCGGAAGGCGGTCGACCGCATCCGTGCGATCCGCCCGGCCGTCGACATCGACTCGATCGACCGACCGGCACCTCTTCATGCGGCCCCGTCCGCGGTCGTCGAGGCTCGCGCCGGTGTCGCAGCCCTCGGTGCTGCTCTGCGGGAGCTGCCCGACGCTCAACGCGAGTGCTGGGTGCTTCGTGAGATCGGCGGCTACACCTATGAGGAGATCTCGGAGCAGTTGGACATCCCGATCTCCACGGCGCGCGGCCTACTGGCCCGCGCCAGAAAATACATGATCGTACGGATGGAGGAGTGGCGATGACCGACGACAGAGACGCGCCTGAAATCCGCAGACTCGGACTCGAGCCCACCGATCTCGACGGGCACACCCTGGACGAGCTCACCGACTACCTCGACGCCGGAAGACGCCCGGCCGACCGTTCCATCGACGAGTCGCCCGGGTGTCAGCTGGCCTTGGATGCGCTTGAGCGTCTGCGAGGGCTCGGCGCGGAGCTGCTCGCTGCGGAAGCCGCAGCCGAACCCGAGGTCGATGACAGCTGGGTCGACCGCATCCTGAGCGGCATCGCGATGGATGCGCGGGCCGGACGCCGCATCCCCTTCGAATCGCCCGATCCGAAGGCGGATCTCGCCATCACCGAGGGAGCTGTTCGCGGTCTCGTGCGCTCCTCGGAAGACGCCGTTCCCGGTCTCCTCATCGGCCGGTGCCGGCTGGAGGGCGATGTGACCCGACCCGGGGCCCCGATCCGCGTCGGGATCGATGCGAGCGCGCTGCATGGACAGCCGATCCCGAAGGTCGCGGACGAACTTCGAGCCGAAGTGGATCGTCGCCTTCGCGCGCACACCGAACTGAACGTGGTCGCGATCGACATCGCGATCCGAGACATCAGAGAGGTGTCGTCGTGAGCGGCGGAGACGTGAGTGGGGGAGACGTGATGCAGGCGGAGGAGCGCGAGGAACTCGCTGCGGCGATCGAGGCGACCCTGCGATCGACCCCGGGGGTGCGCAGCGTCTACAGATCGGGATCTGTGATCTCTCAGCTGTTGCGACTCGGCGCTGAGGCCATCGGCGCGCGAAAGGACGATGAGCCCATGGTCTCGGTGATCGTCGCCGACGGCGGGGTGGTGGTCGAGGCCACACTCGGGGTCGAGTCCACGGCGAGATCGGGCGACATCCTCCACGCCGGGCACGGGGCCGTCGACACGCTGCTCGACGCCCGAGGCCTGCGTCACGAGAGCATCACCCTCACGGTCGCGCACGTGCAGCCGGCCGAACGCCCTCAGGTGCCTGCGACCTCCTGAGGCACGGAACCACCGAGTGCCGCCGTCCGGGGGGACGGCGGCACTCGGTCTTGCGGGGCCGATCAGGCGGAGGCGGCGCGGAGTCCCTCGACGAGCGGGGTCGTGGGGCGCCCGATGAGGCGAGCGAGCGTGCCGTCGGTATCGGCGAGCGCGCCGTCCTTGATGCCGGAGTCGAGGGCGGCGACGAATCCAGCCGTCCCCTCGTCGAGCCCGGCCTCGCGGAGCGCGGCGACCTGGTCGTCGTGGTCGAGCGCGACGAACGCGACTTCGCGTCCCGTGACCTCGGCGATGGCAGCAGCGAGATCGGTGTAGTTCCAGGCGACATCGCCGCCGAGCTCGTAGACCTCACCGACGTGTCCGTCCTCGAGCGCGACGACGGCTGCGGCCTCGGCGAAGTCCTTGCGGCTCGCGGAAGCCACCCGCCCTTCTCCCGTGCCGGCGGCGAGTACACCCGTCTCCGCGGCGCGGGCGAGGTCCGCGACATAGTTCTCGGTGTACCAGTTGTTGCGCAGGATCACGGCGGGCAACCCGGCCGCGGCGATGAGCTCTTCCGTCGCCTTGTGTTCGGGGGCCAGGATCAGGTCGCTCGTCGTGGCCTTCGGAGCGCTCGTGTAGACGAACTTGGAGACGCCGGCCGCCTTCGCGGCATCGATGACCGCCCGGTGCTGCGGGACCCGCTGGCCGACCTCGGAGCCGGATACCAGGATGACCGTGTCGACGCCTTCGAGTGCGGACGCGATCGATGCGGGGTCGGTGTAGTCGAGGTGCGCGACGCGAACGCCGAGGTCTGCGGCCTTCGCGGTGTCGCGGGCTCCTGCCACGATCGACTGCGGGTCGGTGCCGCGCTCGAGCAGGCTGGCGATGATGAGGCGGCCGAGGTTGCCGGTCGCACCGGTGACGAGGATGGTCATGAGGGTCCTTTCGTAAGTGACACCCACGACAACCCGCGATCGGGTGTTCGGCATTCCGATCTGACGGTACCCACTTTGAAGTAAGGTACCCACATGACGGTTAGTTTCGCGCAGATAAAGGAATCGACTCCGTTCGTGTTCGACCAGAATTGCGGCACGCGTGTCGTCCTGGATCACATCATGAGCAAGTGGGGAGTGCTCGTGCTCTCCTGCCTGTCCGACGGCACCCACCGCTGGGGCGCCCTCCGCAGGGAGGTCGACGGCATCAGCGAGAAGATGCTGGCCTCGACGCTGCGGACGCTCGCCGATGACGGCCTGGTGCACCGGGAATCCCTTCCGACCGTCCCTCCGCACGTGGAGTACAGTCTGACCCCGCTGGGGCGTGACCTGATGGAGCGCATGCTGCCGCTGATGGAGTGGGTGGCTGACCACGCCGACGGCATGCTCGAAAGAGGCTGAATCTGCGGATTCCGTCGTGAGCTCCACTTCTTTGCTTCGGATTCATGCTGTCTGAGAAAGCCGTTGACGCGAGAACCGTTGTGGCTCTACTGTTCTGACATGGCAGCAACGACGCCGATTCATCTGGAACGACCCGACGGCAAGGGTCTGGCCGCCGGCACTCTGGGACTCTGGGGATCGACCGTGATCGGTCTCGCCTCGACAGCACCGGTGTACTCGCTCGTGGCGACGCTCGGCTTCGTGGTGCTCGCGGTGGGGGCGCAGGCTCCGATCGCGTTCATCATCGCCTTCGTCCCGATGCTCCTGATCGCCTTCGCGTACCGCGAGCTCAACAACGCCGTCCCCGACTGCGGCACGACGTTCACCTGGGGAACCAAGGCGTTCGGTCCCTGGGTG
>NZ_LSJW01000248.1:0-4041 GCF_001557335.1 Microbacterium sp. CCH5-D1 | reverse complement strand
GCCCTACACCCGCGAACTGCTCGCCGCCGTCCCGCGCCTCTTGCCCTGACCGCCCACCCGACCACACCCGCACACAGCGACCAAGGAAGAACCCTCACCATGAACAGAACACGAGCAGCATTCGCGCTCGGCGCCGTCCTGACCGCCTCCCTCGCCCTGTCCGCCTGCGCCGGCGGCGCATCGGCGCCGTCGTCGTCGGATGCCGCGGACGCCTCGCCGGTCTCCGGTGGGACGCTCACCTATCTCGCGAACACCGAGCCCGGGACCTGGGACGGACAGAAGGTCCCTTCCCTCAACCTGAACTCGATCAACAGCAGCATCTTCGACCCGCTGGTGGTGCAGGCGGAGGACGGCACGTACAAGCCGCATCTGGCCACAGGGTGGGAGATCAGCGACGACGGACTGGTCTACACCTTCACGTTGCGCGATGACGTCGTCTTCCATGACGGAACCCCGTTCAACGCGGCTGTGCTCAAGCAGAACCTCGACCGACCGCTCAACGAGGTCGGTCTGGCGACTGCGGGCAATGCCATCGTCTCCACGGCTGTCCTGAGCGACGACGAGCTGCAGGTGACCCTGGGTCGCAAGAACGCCGCGTTCATCCACGCGCTCTCCACCCCGCACTGGTCGATCTACTCCGGCAAGGTGCTCAGCGAGCACACCCCCGCCGAGCTCGGGACCGACCCGGCCCTGTCGATCGGGACCGGCCCCTTCCGCGTCAAGGAATACGCGAAGGGATCCAAGCTCGTGCTCGAGCGCAATCCCGACTACGCGTGGGCACCCGAGACCGCGGACCACGAGGGGCCCGCCTACCTCGACGAGGTCGTCATCCAGTTCGTGCCGGAGACGCAGGCGCGCATCGGTGCTCTCAACTCGAAGCAGGCCGACGCGATCGATCAGGTGCCGCCGCTGAACATCGGCGAGGTCGAGGCGGCCGGCAACACCGTCATCACGCAGGACAACACGGGAACGCCCTACTATCTCGCGCTGAACACGAACATCGCTCCCTTCGACGACAAGAACGTGCGCCTCGCGTTCCGAGAGGCGATCGACATCGATGCCCTCCTGAAGAGCGTCTACGGCGGTGTCTACAGCCGCTCCTGGACGACGACCTTGCCCGGCACCCCGCCGGTCGGCGCCTACGACGAGAGCCTGGAGGGCTCATGGGGCTACGACCTCGACAAGGCGCAGGAACTGCTCGACGAAGCGGGCTGGGACGAGTTCGACTCCGCGGGCTACCGGGTCAAGGACGGCGAGCGTCTGCACATCGACTGGTACTTCGACAGCCTGTACGTGCAGACCGATCAGCGTCAGCAGCTCGGCGAGGCCATCGCCTCCTCGCTCAAGGACGCCGGATTCGAGGTCGAGCGCATCCCGTTCGACACCGCCTCCTTCACGGCGGCGATCGCGAAGAACGAGCACAACCTCGCTGACGCCTCCCGCGGCTACGCCGATGTGGGCACCTCCGTCTCGCCCTTCACCTCCAGCGCCGACCCGCGCAACGGCGGCAACGGCATCAACTACGGCCTGCTGAACGACGAGGTCATCGACGCGCAGTACGCGATCGTGCAGTCCGACGGCGACCCCGAGGCGCGCATCGAAGCGGCGCACATCGTGCAGGCCCGCATCCTCGACGAGGGCTTCGCGGTTCCGCTGTACATCCCGAAGAAGATCGTCGGCACCACTCCGGCCGTTCACGGATGGACCTTCGACGCCGTCGGCTACACCGACTCGTTCTACGACACCTGGCTCTCCGAGTGACGCACCACCCCTGTTGAGAGGAAAAGGACCAGCACATGCCACGCATCGATCTCTTCTACTACGGAGACGTCTCGCCCGGACAGAGTCCGGTCTCGCTCTATCGCGACATCGAGGAACAGGTGATCCTGGGTGACCAGCTCGGATACAACGGCGTCTGGATCACCGAGCACCACCTCACGATGCGCGGGGAGGTGCCGGACCCGCTGCTCTTCCTCGCACGACTCAGCGGAGTGACCAGCCGCATCCGGCTCGGGACCTCGATCGTGTGCGCCCCGTTCTACCACCCGATCCGACTCGCGGAGTCGGCGCTGCTGCTCGACGCGGTATCCGGTGGGCGGCTCGATCTGGGGGTCGGCAGCGGCGTCGGCTCGGAGGAGTTCTTCGCCGTGTGGGGAATCGACAAGGCCTCGTCCTCCGCGCGGTCGGCCGAGGTCCACGAGATCCTGCGGCAGGCGATCGATGAGAAGGTCGTCGACTTCGAGGGGGAGTACTACTCCTTCCACGGTGTGGAGATCTCGCCGCCGGCGGGGCGTCCCGCACGCGACCTCATCTGGACGGCGGCCGGCCGCAACGCGATCGGCCTGGCGGCCCGGCACGGCTACCGGCTGATGATCCCGCGTCCGCTCCCGCTGGAGGAACGACTGCGGTTCAGCCGCGAGTATCGCGCCACCGTCCCCGGCGGAGAGATCATCCATCTTCGATCCGGTCTCGTCGCCGAGACGAAGGACGCCGCACGCGCCGGAGCGCTGGAGTTCTTGCGCACGTACGCGCGGATCTATCTCGGTCTGGACTGGACAGGAGGGGTGGACTCCGAGGACTACGACGACATCGCCGAGCAGCTGAGCTTCGCGATCGGCACCGCACCCGAGGTCGCCGACAAGGTCCATGAGTGGAACGACCAGTTCGACGGCACCGAGCAGACCGCGATCCAGTTCCAGGGACCGGGGATCAGCCAACTGCAGGCGCTGACGGCGATCGAGCTGTTCGCGGCGGAACTGCCCGCGCTGCAGGCGGACGCCGTGCGCACGGCCGTCGACTATGTCGATCCCCGCATTCCCGAGCGCGCGCTCAGTGCCGGCCCTCGCGTGCAGGAGGCCCGCGGATGACCGCAACTACAACCTCCCCGTTCGGAGGCACCGACCTGCCCCTCGGCTCTACCACGATCGGTGACCGTCTGCGTATCGGCTTCATCACGCACCTCGACCACAGCGAGGATCCGCGATTCGTCTATCGAGACACGATCCGTCTGATCCAGGAGCTCGAGGAGCTCGGCTACGACAGCGCCTGGATCGCCACACGGCACTTCCACTCCGGGTGGGCGGCTCTTCCCTCCCCGTACGGGTTTCTGGGGGCGCTCGCCGCCGCGACGAGCACGATCGGACTCGGTACCGCGGTGCTGCCGATCATCCTCGACGATCCTGTGCGCGCCGCGGAGGAGGTCGCCGCGATCGACCATCTCGCCGGTGGGCGGCTGCTGCTCGGCCTCGGGAAGGGAGTCCCTTCCGACTCTTATCACGTGTTCCACACCTGGACGAATGACCGCGACACCAGCTTCGAGAATCAGATCGACCGTCTGCACTGGGCGCTCCAGGGAGGCGTGGTCGATGGGGGCACGGGCGCGATCTGGCCACAGAACACCGCGCTCGAGGGACGGCTGTTCCACGGCAGCTCGAACATCGACACGATCCGTTTCGCGGGGCGCACCGGCGACGGCTTCATCCTGGAGCGGTTCGGCAACGGGCCGGAGCGGCACCCTGATGCACGGGCGGCATTCCAGCGGCGCCAGGCGGACTCCGTGCGAGAGTATCGTCGGGTCTTCGCGGACACCTGGGGATCGACGCGCACTCCCTGGGTCGTCACCTCCCGCTCCGCTTTCCCCGGCCGCACGACCGAGGAAGCCCTCGCGTTCGCCGGAGAGCGCACCGCCCGCTGGAACGTCGCCAGCGCTGCAGCCGGACGCGTGGATCTGTCGCTGTCGATCCCGGACCAGCTGCTGTCGGACAACTTCGCCTGGGGGAGCCCTGAGGCGCTCGCCGCCGATCTGCTCGCCGACCCCACGATCGCGCTGACCGACGAGCTGGTGCTGGGCATCCATCCGGCCGTGCTCGACAGGGCCGAGACGATTGATCGCGTCCGCGTGCTCCTGCGAGAGGTCGTGCCGCTGGTCGAGGAGGGGTGGCGCGCGCAACGAGCACCCGCGCTGGCAGAGGCGAACGCCAGAGCGGACACACTGCAGGGGAGCTGACGCGGCTCGAGTCGATTCGCAGAACAGGGGCGGGG
>NZ_LSJW01000247.1:0-1961 GCF_001557335.1 Microbacterium sp. CCH5-D1 | reverse complement strand
GTTCAAGGTGAACCGCGACTCCGTCGACAAGGAGTGGTACTTCTCCAGGATGGGCCACCACTCCTTGTCGACGGAGTCGCGGTTCACCTTGAACTGCTCGTAGAGCTCTTCAACGAGCCAGGAATTGGCTCCGAACCCCCCGTCGCCGTTGACGCCGGTCACCTGGTTCGACACTCTCGATCGCCCTCTTTCATCGCTGAAGCTCTCTGGTGCGGACGTCGACGCAGGATGCGTTCGGGCCCGCACACTCTCGACCAACAAGCCTAACGTGTTTCCCTTGGGGAATCGTCGAAGCCGAGCGCCCACCGCGTCGCGATCTGGGTACCGTGGAACCATGAAGTTCTCTGGAGCGCAGCCGACCGTCGATCTGACCTACTCCGACGTCTTCCTGGTACCCCGCAGATCCGCGGTCACCAGCCGTCTCCAGGTCGATCTCGCGCCGCAGGACGGCACGCCGGCGACGCTGCCTTTGGTCGCGGCCAACATGAACTCCGTGACGGGTCCGCGCATCGCCGCTGTACTCGCTCGGCGTGGCGCCCTCGGGGTGCTGCCGCAGGACCTGCCTCTGCAGGAACTCGATGCCGCGATCCGTGAGGTGAAGTCGCAGCCCGTGCTCTGGGACACGCCGATCGTGCTGCCCCCGGAAGCCTCGGCTGCTGACGCGCTCCGCCTGCTGCCGGCGACCAGCGGTCACGGCATCGTCGTCGCCCGCGGCGCTGCCCCCATCGACGTCCGCCGGATCCTCGGCATCCTGCCCGCGACCAGGCTGGCGACCGCGCTCCCCGATGCGCAGCTGGGTGACCTGGTGCATCGCGGCACGCCATCGATCGACGCGGACGACATCGGCTCTGAGCGGCACGCGTTCGACGTCATCACCGACGCGGGCGTCGAGATGGTCACCGTCGTGCACCACGGGCACCTCGTCGGCACACTGAGCGCCCGCAGCGCGCTTCGTTCGACGCTGTACCGTCCGGCCGTCGACGCCGACGGGCGCCTCGCCGTCGCCGCCGCGGTCGGCATCAACGGCGACGTCGCGGCCAAGGCCAAGGCCCTCGCCGCCGCCGGCGTCGACGTGCTGGTGGTGGACACTGCCCACGGACACCAGGAGGGCATGCTGCGGGCGCTGCGGGCCGTCGCCGAGCTCGACCTCGGTCTTCCCGTCGTCGCGGGCAACATCGTCACCGCGGAGGGCGTGGCCGACCTGGTCGACGCCGGTGCGTCGATCCTCAAGGTCGGCGTGGGTCCCGGCGCGATGTGCACCACCCGCATGATGACCGCGGTCGGCCGCCCGCAGTTCTCCGCTGTGCTCGAGACGGCACAGGCGGCGCGGGAGCTCGGCGCGCACGTCTGGGCAGACGGGGGAGTGCGCTACCCCCGCGATGTCGCCCTGGCCCTCGCCGCAGGTGCCGCCTCCGTCATGGTCGGTTCGTGGTTCGCGGGGACGATCGAAGCGCCGGGCGAGTTGCAGCGCGATGCGGAAGGGCGCCTGTTCAAGGAGTCGTGGGGCATGGCGTCGACCAAGGCGGTCCAGGCCCGCTTCGGCAGGCTCGACGCCTACGAGCGTGCGCGCAAGGAGCTGTTCGCTGAGGGGATCTCGTCATCGAAGATCTACCTCGACCCGCTCCGGCCCGGCGTCGAGGATCTCCTCGACATGATCACCTCGGGGGTGCGATCCTCGTTCACCTACGCCGGGGCTGCATCCGTCCCGGAGTTCCATGACCGCGCCGTCGTGGGTCTGCAGTCGGCGGCCGGCTACGAAGAGGGCAAGGCGCTTCCGGTCAGCTGGTGATCGTTGCGCGCATACACGGTCGCGTTGGGTACAATCGTCGGCATAATGGACGACCCTCCCAGTTGTAGAACATCGCCCCACTGTCCGCCTCTCTCACAGGAGAGGAACCTCTGATGGACTACATCATGTTGGGCGTGGGGCTCCTGCTCACGGTCGGCACCGGCCTCTTCGT
>NZ_LSJW01000246.1:0-37477 GCF_001557335.1 Microbacterium sp. CCH5-D1 | reverse complement strand
ACCCCGCCCACGCGCCCGCCTCGGGGGTGCCGGTGCCGGGCGCGTGGGCGGGGTCGAGCACGTCGATGTCGATCGACACGTACAGCGGCTTGTCGCCGATGCGCTGCAGGATGCGGGCGATGGCGGCCTCGACCCCGTGCTCCTCGATGTATTCGCTCGACACGATCGAGAAGCCGAGGCGCTCGTCGTCCTCCAGGTCCTGCTTGGAGTACAGGGGGCCACGGGTGCCGACGTGGCAGCTCGCGGTGAGGTCGATCAGCCCCTCCTCACTCGCGCGTCGGAAGGGAGTGCCGTGCGTGATGGGGGCCCCGAAGTAGGTGTCCCAGGTGTCGAGGTGCGCATCGAAGTGCAGCACAGCCACGGGCCCGTGCTTCGCCGCCACCGCACGCAGCAGTGGCAGAGCGACCGTGTGGTCGCCGCCGATCGTGACGATGCGCTGCACCTGCTCGCCGAGCGCCAGCGCCGCGCGCTCGACCTCGGTCACGGCCTCGGTGAGATCGAACGGGTTGACCGGGATGTCACCGGCGTCCACCACCTGCGCGATCGCGAACGGCGACACGTCCTGGGCGGGATTGTAGGGGCGCAGCAGCCGCGAGGACTCCCGCACGTGCGACGGGCCGAAGCGCGTGCCCGGTCGGTAGCTCACACCGGAGTCGAAGGGGATGCCGACGACGGCGATGTCCGCACGCGGCACGTCTTCGATACGCGGCAGCCGGGCGAAGGTCGCGATGCCGGAGTACCGCGGGTTCACGGAGGCGTCGATGGGGCCGATGTTGTCGGTCATTGCTCGTTCCTGTTCGTCGGGGATGTCGAGGGATTCAGAGCGCACTCTGCGGGATGTGCACCAGCTGCACTCCCCCGTCGGTGATCGCGGCGCGGATGCTCGATGCGATGTCGTCACGGCGTTCCACCCGCCGCCCGGTCGCGCCGAAGGCCGAGGCGAGCGCTGCCCAGTCGGGCTGTACCAGGTCGACGCCGATCGGCTCCATGCCGCGGTCGACCTCGTTCTGACGGATCTCGGCATACCCGCCGTTGTCGACGCACACGATCGTGATGTCGAGGCGCTGTTCGACCGCCGTCACCAGCTCGTTCACGCAGAACATCAGGGCGCCGTCGCCGATCACGGTCACGACCGGGTGCTCGGTCTGCGCGACTCCGGCACCGATCGCTGCCGGAAGACCGTAGCCGAGGGTGGCGTAGGTCGGGGTGTAGAGCAGGGAGTGCGGATGCGCCGACGACAGCACGCTGCCGAGCGCCATGTAGACGATCTGGGACGAGTCACCCGCGACGATCGCGTCGTCGGGCAGGGCCTCGACGATGATCTCAGCCAGTGCCACCGTGTCGGGGGCGGTCGCGCGCATCTCGGCGTCGATCGCCGCGCGTGCGACGGCGAGGTCTTGCGGTGAGCGGCCCTCGGCAAGGAGATCAGGGAGCGCGGAGTCGTTGGGGAGGGTGGAGAGCAGCGCCCCCAGCACGGCAGCCGCATCGCCGGTGAGACCGACGGTCGCGGTCAGGTTCTTGTCGCGCTGGGCCGGTGAGATGTCGATGCGGATGACCACGGCCCCGCGGGCTTCGAGCCGCGGCGCCCACAGTTCGGCCTCGCCGAGCTTCGAGCCGACCACGAGCAGCACGTCGGCATCTTCCGCGACCGCGCGGGCCGCGGCGAGACGAAGGTTCGACCCGAGCGAGAGCGGATGCCGCTCGTCGACCACGCCCTTGCCGTTCAGCGTGGTCAGCACCGGGGCTCCGAGGCGCTCGGCCAGGAGGGTGACCTCGTGCGCGGCATCCACGGCTCCCCCACCGGCGACGATCACCGGGGTCTTCGCCTCTGCCAGTAGCCGGGCCGCTTCGGCGAGCGCAGCCGACTCACCCGAGACCCGCGCAGGGACCGGACGCGGCTGCCGCGCCTCGGCGGGAACGTCGGCGGGCGCTTCCAGCACGTCGAGCGGGATCTCGATGTGAACGGGGCGCGGACGGCCGGTGCGGAACAGGTGGAACGCATCGTGCACGGCCTCGACCGCCTCGGCGGCGCTGGTCACCCGCCGCGACCACTCGGCGATCGCGGCGACCATCGCCGTCGCGTCCTTCGTCTCGTGCAGTGTGCCGACGTCGGCGAACTCCGCACCGAGTGGCACTCCCGGCGAGAGGACGATGAGCGGGCGCGACTCGCAGAAGGCCGTGCCGATCGCGCTCATGGCGTTCTGCAGTCCGGGACCGGAGGTCGTGATCACGACTCCGGGGAGGCCGGTCTGCTGGGCCCACCCGTCGGCACCGTAGCCGGAGCCCTGCTCGTGACGGTTCGTCACCGCGCGGATGCCGAGGTCGGCGAGCGGGCGGTAGAGCTCGAGGTTGTGGGTGCCGGGGATGCCGAAGATCGCGGTGACCCCGTACGCGCGGATCGTCTCCAGCACGGCGCGCCCGGCGGTGTCGGCGTACTGCTCTGCCGCTGTGGTGTCGCTGCTCATCGGATCATCCTCACACTCGGTGACGACGGACGCCGTCGACCCAGGTCTCGCGCACCGTGATCGCCGAGATCTCCTCGGCGGGAACGGCCAGCGGATCGCCGGAGAGCACCGCGAAGTCGGCGTACTTGCCGACTTCGAGCGACCCCAGATCGTCTTCGCGGCCGATCGACACGGCACCTTCGATCGTGTGTGCGCGCAGAGCTGCGAGCGCCGAGACGCGCAGGTCGTCCGGCCCGAGCTTGTGCCCCCGGCGCGTGACTCGGGTCACGGCCGTCTGGATGGCTTCGAGCGGGATGGGCTCGGCGACCGGGGCATCGGACGAGATCGTGAACGGCACGCCGGCGCGCTCGAACTCGCCCAGCGGGTTGAAGCGCTCGCCCGGAGTGCCGATGGCCTCCTCCACACCCTCGCCCCAGTTGAAGTAGTGCTGGGTCTGGTTGACCGGACGGATGCCGGAGGCGGCCATCCGCTCGATCTGCTCGGGAGTCGGCAGGCCGCAGTGCTCGATGCGGTGACGGGCGTCGGGATCGGGGTGCTCGGCGAGCGCGGCCTCGATCGCGGACACGACCATCTCGATCGCGGTGGGCGACTGGGCGTGGGTCGCGGTCTGCAACCCCGCGGCGTGCGCTTTGCGGATGAGCCCCTCGTACTCGGCGGGCTCGTGGTACAGCTGGCCAGTGCGGCAGGGATCGCCCACGTAGCCGTCAGGGAAGTATGCGGTCCAGCCGCCCAGCGTGCCGTCGGCGTAGAACTTGATGCCGGCGAAGCTGAGGTGCGCGTTGCCGAACTGTCCGACGAGACCCATCTCGAGCGCCTCGTCGAGCAGGTGCGACAGCAGGTACATCGACACGCGCAGTTCCAGGCGCCCGGCCTCGGCGAGGCGCAGGTACATGTCGAACTCGCGACGGGTGACCTGGGCGTCGCCGATCGAGGTCACTCCCCCGGCCAGGAACCGCTGCGTCGCCGCGTCGAGTTGGCGCAGGTGCTCCTCCGGCTCGTCCGCCAGGTGGAAGTTCGGACCGTGGTGGCCGATCTTCACCCCGTGGACGCCGGTGAGGATGTTGCAGGCCGCATCCGACAGCTCCCCGGTGAGCTCGCCGTCCGCGTCGCGGAAGAACTCTCCGCCGTCGGGGTTCGGGGTGTCCCTGTCAACATCGTTGATGGCGAGCGTGTACGAGTTCACCACACCGCCGTGACCCGAGGCGTTCATGAGGTAGACCTCGCGGTCGGCGGCGACCTCGTCGAGCTCGAACCGGGTGGGGTGGCGCTTCTCGGCGAGGTTGCGCTGCTCGTAGCCGTAGCCGCGCACCGGGCGCCCCTCGGGAAGCTCGGCGGCCGCCGCCTTCAGCAGCCTCACGATCTCGGGGATGCTGCCCGCCTTCTCGGGGCCGCAGTCGACCCAGCTCATCATCTGCCCGAACATGAGCGGATGCGCGTGCGCGTCGACGAAGCCGGGGACGATCACGGCGTCGCCGAGATCGATGCGCTCGGGCGAGAGGCCCACCCCCTCCGCCGCCGCCTCGCACTCGGCGGGGGTACCGATCGCGAGGATGCGCCCGCGATCGGTCAACATCGCCGTCGCCGTGGTGGCGTCGTCATCCGCGGTATGGATGGCGTGCGCGCTCAGGAGGAGGGGAGCCGTCTGAGCCGAGCGGTCGAAGGGGGTGAGCTTTCTCATGGGGAACCTGTTCGCGGTCGTGGCGTACGGGAAGCGGAGGTGGCGGCGCCGGTCAGGGCAGCCGGTTCGCCGTGGTGTCCGTACGCGCGGTGAAGGACGCCGTCACGGGAGCCTCGTCGGAGTGCTGCGGCGCGAGGCGGGTGCAGATTCCGGCGATGAGGGCCATGCCGATGAACATCGCGATCACGGACCAGATGCTGCCCGTCCAGGCGATCAGCTGCGTCGCGAACCACGGCGAGAATCCGGCCCAGACCGCTGCGCCGACACCGTAGGAGAGGGCGATCGAGGTGTAGCGGGCCTGCGGGCGGAACATCTGCGAGAGCAGGGCGGCGATCGGTGCGTAGGTGGCGCTCATCGCGATGCGCACCAGCGAGGCGAACAGGAAGATGAGCGGTTCGATGCGTCCGGGCAGGATCAGCAGGAACGGCACGAAGGTGAGCACCGAGGTGATCAGACCGATGTACATGACGTTCTTCCGCCCCCACTTGTCGCCCAGCCAGGCGACGGGGAGGGTCACGACGAACTCCACGAAGGAGGCGATCGTCATGGCATCGAGGATGACCTGCTCGCTGATCGCGACCGTGTCGCCGGTGGCATAGGCCGTGGCGAAGGTGGTGGCCAGGTAGTAACCGCCGGTCGAGATGGGCAGGATGCCGATGCCGAGCAGGATCGGGCGCCAGTTGGTGCGCAGCGCGAAGGCCAGCGGCATCGACTGCTTGCGGCCCTCGACCTTCGCCTCGAAGACCGGGGTCTCCTCGACGCGATAACGGACCCAGAAGCCGACGCCGACCAGCACGATCGACAGCAGGAACGGGATGCGCCAGCCACCGTTGATGATGAAGTCGTCGCCCATCCGGGTCATGATCGCGAAGATGCCCGATGCCAGCAGCGCGCCGGCCGGGTTGCCGAGCTGCGTGAAGCCGCCGTAGAAGGTCTTCGACTTCTCGGGGGCGTGCTCGACGCTCATGAGCACCGCGCCACCCCACTCGCCACCGACCGCGAGGCCCTGCACGGCACGGAGCAGGATCAGGAGGATCGGGGCGAGGATGCCGATGTTCTCGTAGGTGGGCAGGCAGCCCACGAGCACCGTGGCCGCGCCCATCATCACCAGCGTGATGACGAGCGACGTGCGTCGGCCGAGCTTGTCGCCGATGTGACCGAAGATGATGCCACCGAGGGGCCGGACGAGGAAGGCGACCGCGAAGGTCGCGAAGGCCGCTGCGGTCTCGGCCAGCCGGTCTCCGCTCGGGAAGAACAGCGGACCGAAGACGAGCGCCGCGGCGGTGGCGTAGACGTAGAAGTCGTACCACTCGATGGTGGTACCGACGAAGGCGGCGATGCCGGCGCGGCGCGCCCGGCTGTGGGTGCCGCTGGTGGGGGTAGTGGTCATGGGGATGCCCGCTCCTTTGCGGAAGATGTCGGATAGCGAAGGATGCTACGGAGGTGCGGGCCCGTCGGCAAGGGCAGAACTCCAGCGATAACGGGGATTCACTGGATATATGATCGCGCATCTGTGCAATGCGCGCCTTCCCGACGGTGATCACCTCTTCTACACTGAACTTGCGCACGGTGAAGCGTGCGATCGCAGGAAACTGACGAAATGAGCGGAACCATGGATTTCGACGCCGAACTCATCCGCGCGCTGCAGGAAGACGGCCGGGCGAGCATCCTCTCCCTCGCCGAGCGGCTCGGGCAGTCCAGAGCCGCTGTCGCCGCGCGACTGCGCACGATGCTCGCCGACCGCACCGTGCGTGTCGTCGCCGCCGTCGACCCCGTGTTCCTCGGCCAGCACGTCCTCGCCCACGTCTCGATCCGCACCGATGGATCGGTCGAGCTCGTGGCGGAGCACCTGCGCGACATGAGCGAGACCGTGCTGGTGTCGGCGGTCGGCGGCGCGCACGACGTGGTCACCGAAGTGCGCGTGGGGTCGATGTCGGAGCTGCACGACCTGCTGGCCCTGATCCGAGCGATCGACGGGGTGCTCGACATCAGCACGATCATCTATTCGACCGTGATCAAGGGCTTCTTCGTGTCGGAGTATCACGGCGGCGTCACCCTCGACGCGATCGACGAGGCGCTGATCGAGCAGCTGCAGGCCGACGGGCGCAAGAGCTTCCGCGCGCTCGGCGAAGAGGTGCGCCTCTCCCCCTCGGCCGTCGCGACCAGGGTGCAGCGGCTGATCGATGCCGGCGTGATCAAGATCAGCGCGGTCGAGGCGCGCGGACTCGCGCACCGGCAGTTGTCGATGGGGGTGGGCATGACCCTCGGAGACGACGACGACGCCGTGATCGACGAGCTGCGTCGCGGCCGTGGGGTGGACTTCGCCGCGCGCACGCTCGGCCGCTTCGACGCGGTCGCCACTCTGGTCGAGCCTTCGGCCGGCGCGCTCTACGCCAGCCTGGAACGCCTGCGTGCGCTGCCCGGAGTGACGCGCATCGAGGCCTGGCTGCACCTCGCCGTGCTGAAGGAGGACTACGCCCGCACGCTGCGTCCACTGCGGACGGACTGAGGCGCGGCCCCTGCGTCAAGGGGATGGAGGACGTGGCCCGACAGGGGCAGGCTGCCCGCATGAGCAGCGAGGAGTCTTCCGCGACGGAGTCCGGTCCCGAGCGCACGGCAGACGGGCACCACATCGTCGTGAACGGGCGACGCTGGCGTGCGAGCGATCCGTCGATCCCCGACACGCTGCGACAGGAACTGGTGGATGAGCTCATGGCCGCGCGGCGAGCGGTGAAGACCTCGGACGACGATGCCCGTCGCCGGGTGCACGACGCCAAGACCGCACTCGGCGAACGCGGGGTGCCCTGGTGGGAGGAACCGCTGCCGGAAGCCGCGGACGATCGGATCGCCGCCACCATCCGAACCCTCACCCGCAAGCGCTCGGAGTCATCGATCTGTCCGAGCGACGTGGCCCGCGCCATCGGCGGGGAGTCCTGGCGTTCACGGATGCCCGACGTCCGACGCGTGGCCGCGGCTCTGGCAGAGAGCGGAGAGATCGTCGTGACGCAGAAGGGGGAGGCCGTCCGGATCGACGAGGCCCGTGGTCCGGTCCGCATCCGCCGCGGGCCGGCCCTCTGACGAGCCCCACCACCACGTTTCCGCGCCGCACCGCGCGGCGCGCCGTCACCGGGCGTTCACCCGGCACCGCCAGACTTCGAGAATGAGCGAAACCGAGGGGCACAGCGCCGTGCCCGAGCCCGTGGCGACCGCGAACAGCGGCGCCGTGGCCGTCGTCGGCCTGGACCTGCGCGGCGAGACGCCCGCCCCGAAGAAGCAGGTCTACTCGTGGGCGCTGTGGGACTGGGCGACGCAGCCGTTCAACACCGTCATCCTCACGTTCGTGTTCACGGCGCTCTATCTCGTGGGCGAGGGCTTCCTCCCGCCCGAGGTCGCGTCGCTCGACGTGGACGATCCGGTCCGGCTCGCCGCGGAGGCAGACCTCGCGTCCGGTCTCGGTCTGGGCTCGACGATCGCGGCCTTCGGCATCCTGCTGCTCGCGCCCGTCCTCGGCCAACGCGCGGATGCGGCGGGGCGTCAGAAGCTCTGGCTCGGGATCGGCACCGGCGCGCTGATCCTGTGCATGCTCGGCCTCTGGTTCGTCGAGCCGATGCCGAGCCTGTTCTGGCTGGGCGTCGCCCTGATCTCGGCCGCGACGGTTTTCCAGGAGATCGCGGCGGTGAACTCCAACGCGATGCTCATCGGCATCGCGAACCCGAAGAACGTCGGTCGCATCTCCGGCCTCGGCTGGGGCTTCGGCTACCTCGGCGGCATCATCGCGCTCGTGATCGTGGTCGTGCTCGACACCTTCGACTGGTTCGGCATGTCGACCGACAACGGGCTGGCCTACCGGCTGATCGCCGTCGGATGCGCCGTCTGGGCGATCATCTTCAGCATCCCGATCTTCCTGAACGTGCCGGAGCCGTCGCTCGGCCGCCCGGAGCGCAAGGTCGGCTTCTTCGCCTCGTATCCGCTGCTGGTGAAGGACGTCGCAGGTCTCTACCGCAACGAGGAGACGCGGCCCACCTTCTGGTATCTGCTGGCGAGCGCGGTCTTCCGTGACGGGCTGGGAGGCGTCTTCGCGTTCGGCGCCATCATCGGCACCGCGGTGTTCAAGTTCGGCGCGCAGGACATCATCATCTTCGGCATCGCCGCGAACCTGATCGCCGGCATCTCGACCATCGCCGCCGGCCGGCTGGACGACCGGCTCGGACCGAAGCGGATCATCCTCGCCTCGATCGGGTCGATGATCGTCGCGGGTCTCGCCGTGTTCTTCCTCCGTGACGCCGGCGTGATGGTGTTCTGGGTCGGCGGTCTGATCCTGTGCGCCTTCGTGGGCCCCGCCCAGGCTGCCGCCCGATCCTTCCTCGCCAGAGTGACGCCGGCCGGACGCGAGGGCGAGATTTTCGGTCTCTACGCCACGACCGGGCGCGCGGCGAGCTGGATGGCGTCAGGCGCCTGGACCGTGCTGATCGTGCTGACGAGCCAGACCGCCTACGGAATCCTGGGCATCGTGGTCGTGCTGATCGCCGGCTTCCTGCTCCTGCTCCCCGTCAAGGCTCCACGCTGAGAGAGTCCTGCGGAGACCGTGAGCCACGGGGCGGGAGTAGCCTGACCGCGTGACTGTGATCCTCGCCTTCCTGGCCAACATCCTCGTCGCGATCGCGAAGACCGTCGCCGCGATCATCACCTCGTCGGCGTCGATGGTGGCCGAGGCGGCGCACTCGTGGGCCGACGCGGGGAACGAGGTGTTCCTCCTCATCGCCGACCGCCGCGGGGCGAAGGCCAAGGATGCGCGGCATCCGCTCGGCTACGGTCGCAACGCCTTCGTGTGGTCGCTGATCGCTGCATTCGGGATCTTCACCGCCGGTTCGATCGTGTCGATCATGCACGGCATCCAGGAACTGTCCGACACCGGCCCTGTCGAGAGCCCGACCGTGGCGTACATCGTGCTGGGTGTCTCGTTCGTGCTCGAGGGCGCATCGTTCACGCAGGCGATGGTGAAATCCCGCCGCCTCGCGAAGGAGCGCGGCTCGTCGACCTGGGACTTCGTGCTGGAGACGAGCGACACCACACTGCGCGCCGTGTTCTTCGAGGACTCCGCCGCACTCATCGGACTCGTGCTCGCCGGCGGAGCGATCCTCCTCCACCAGATCACGGGCGTCGCCGCCTGGGATGCCATCGGCTCGATCCTCGTCGGCGTCCTGCTCGGGGTGGTGGCGATCATCCTGATCCGGCGGAACATCGCCTTCCTCGTGGGCGCGACCGCCGCACCGGAACTGCGCGCGCGGGTGGGGAGCGCCCTGCTGGGCCTGCCGCAGGTCGAGCGGGTGACCTACCTGCACATCGAGTACGTCGGTCCGAATCGACTCTTCATCGTGGCGGAGGTCGACCTCGCCGGCGATGCGCGCGAGCACGACGTGGCGCGGCAGCTGCGAGACCTGGAGCAGCGGATCGAGCAGCACGACGCGGTCGAGACCGCTGTGCTGTCCCTATCGGTAGACGACGAGCCGTCGGTGGGATTCGCGTCGGCCTGAGCCTGCGCCGGCCGTGCGACCGCGAGAACCGGCGAAGCGAGGTGTGGCAGGATCGGGGCTGTGCGCCCGACGACTCCCCCGCTCCTGAGCCTTATCGCCGTGACCGCCACGCTGCTGCTCGCCGGCTGCTCCTCCGCTCCCGCCGACCAGAGCTCCGCACCGGCCGACGATGCCGGCGCGCCGACGGCGGCACCTGCGGACTCGGCGGACCCCGTCATCACCTGCGCGGATATCGAGCCGCTCGCAGCGCCGATCACCGCGGGCTTCGCTTTCTCGCCCGACGACTCCTCGGAAGACGCCTCCGGCACCACCTGTGTCTGGATCAACGACGCGGTGGCCTCCGCGTCCACCGCTCTCGAGGACTACGCCTCCCTCGCGGTAGGCATCGATGAGACGACCTGGAGCACGGACGAGCTGAGCACGCTCCAGGGGGCGATCGACGATCCGCGCGCTGCAGCTCTCGATGGACGGGTGCTGCTGCTGGGCGACGGCGAAACTCTCGGCGAGGTGGGTTCGGTTCAGCTGCTCTCCCCTCGCGGCACGGTGACGATCGTGGCCACCGGCATGCTGCTCTCGGCATCAGCCGACACGGCGATCCCGGTGGATTCCGTCATCGACGTCGCCGCCGACGTCGCGGGCCTCCGCCGCTAGCTCAGCCGCTAACTCAGCCGCTAACGCCGCCGCTTCGAGGCTCCCCTCAGCGCTGCCAGTTGTCGGCGAGCTTGTTGAGCAGTCTGGCGAGCTCGACGCGTTCCTCCTCGGTGAACGAGGTCAGCGCGGTCGTCAGCATCTCGCGACGCTCGCCGCGCATGCCGCGGGCGAGGCGGCGTCCTTCGTCGGTCAGCGCGATGCGGGTGCGCCGTGCGTCGTCGGGGTCGGCCTCGCGGCGCACGAATCCGCGTTCGACACCCTGCTGAACCAGCCGTGAGGCGCGGGGCTGGTCGACCCCGATGGCCGCGCCGAGATCGCTGACGCTGAGCGGGGTGGAGGCGGAGGCGAGCGCCTCCAACATACGCATGCGGGCGGGGCCGCCGAGACGCCCCGAAGGGTCGGACATCCAGGGCGGCATCCCGGGATGACCCCGGTGATGCGCGAAGTGGTCGTGCGGATCGTCGCCACCGTGCCCCTCGCCGGGGCCGCCGTGCGGGCCGTCCTGCCACGCGTGGGGGCTGCCGTGACCGCGACCGCCTCTTCCCCCCGGGCCGCGCTCACCGGGACGCCGTCCGCGCAGACGGGACAGCGCCTGCGCGATGGCTTCGGCGGGATCGTTCGGTTCGGTGGCCATGAGGTGATTTTACATGCGACTTGACATGCATCGGAATCTCATGTCACACTACATGTACATGCACTGTGACATACACATGCACATTGACAACTACGTCACCCCGACAAAAGGACTTCTCATGAACACCTCTGAATCACAGAACATCTCTGAACCACAGAACACCTCCCGCCCCTTCGGTTACTGGCTGAAGGCCGCCGACCGCCTGATGGCGGCCGAGTTCGCCGCCGCTTTCGACGGCGAACACGCGAGTCGTCGCGACTGGCGCATGCTCAACATCGTCGACGGCACCGCCCCGTCCGACCGCCCACTGAACGGCCACAAGCTGCATCGGCTCGTCGAGCGCGGCTGGGTCTCTCCCGAGGGCGACGGCTGGGCGCTCACCGACGACGGTCGCGCCGCGAAGGATCGCCTCGGCGTCATCGTCGACGACATCCGCACCAAGGTGGAGGAAGCCGTCTCCCCTGAGGACATGGCCACCACGCTCGCCTCGCTCGAGAAGATCGCCCGCGCGTTCGGATGGGACGAGGAGACCCCTCTTCCCCGCGGACGCCGTCACGGCTTCGGCGGACCCCGCCACGGTCGCGGATTCGGCCACGGCTTCGGACGACCCTTCGGACGCGGCTTCGGTCGTGGCTTCGGCGCGGGAGTCGAGCGGGGCTTCGAACACAACCGGGAGCACGGTCTCGACCGCGAACACGCATGCGAGCACGGGCACGCGCACAGCCGCGAGCACGGTCACGGCGAGCACGGTCACGGACGCGGTCGTGGACACGGTCCGCACCGTGCGGAGCGGATCGCTCAGCACGCCTTCGAGCGCGGTTTCGATGCGGGATTCACCCGCGGGCGCGACGCCTGACCCCCGCAACACTGCGAGACGCCTCACCCGACACTCGGGTGGGGCGTTTCGCGTTCTCAGCGCCCGAGAGTCAGAGGTCGAGCAGCAGCAGGGCCGACTCGGTCGCCCCGGCGGCACGCAGCCGCGCTCGCATCGCGGCGGCGGCGATCGCGTACGGCCGGGCGTCATCGAGCAGCAGGGAGCGCGAGTTGGCCTCTTCGTTCAGGGCGACGAGCTCGAACGCGAGCACCTCGGGGTCGGCCTCGACCTCTCCGGCATCCACGGCGTGACGCAGCTGGGCCTCCACATAGCCGTACCAGTCGACCAGCGCCGACCGCACCGCATCGCTCACCGGTCCGGACTTCGAGTCGACGTCGGCGGCCGTCGCCGCGAAGAAGCATCCGCCGGTGAACACCCGGTCCCGCGAGTACGACAGCGAGTTGTGCAGCAGCGCGGCGAGACGGTGCAGCCCGCGCGGATGGACTCGCGCCGGCTCGACGATCCGCGCCGAGAAGATCTCGCGGGCGGCGGCGACGGTTGCGAGCTGCAGCCCCTCCTTGCTCTGGAACAGCGTGGCGATGCTGCTCTTGCTCGACCCCGAAGCCTCAGCCAGCCGCCCGATGCTCAGTCCGTCGAGCCCTTCGACCGATGCGAGGTCGGTCGCGCTCTGCAGCACGATGCGGCGCGAGGCATCACCACGGGCCCTCCGCCCGTCCAGAACAGCGCTCTCGGTCACACACCTAGTATACGAACGATCGTTCGCTTACTATACGTATGATCGTTCGTATTGTTCCGGCGAAGGAGCCTCCATGCCGTCCGTGCCCGCGTTGCTCGCCCGCAGCATCCCGCTCGCCGCCGCTGTCTCGCCGACGCTCGCCGGCGACATCGCCTATCGACTGTTCTTCACGACGTCGCCGCGGATGCGGGTGAGTGAAGCGGACGCTCCCACGCACGCCGACGCCCGACGGGGCCGGCTCACGGTACGCGGTCAGGAGGTCGTCACCTACGAATGGGGCACCGGACCTCACACCGCGCTGCTCCTGCACGGCTGGCGAGGGCGAGCCTCGCAATTCGCGCCGCTGGTGCGGGAACTGCGCTCCGAGGGGTTCCGTGTGATCGCGTTCGACGCTCCTGCGCACGGCTCATCGTCCGGGCGGAGCACCGACATCCGCGACTGGATCGACGCGGCCGAGCAGCTGCAGGCCGAGCACGGGCCGTTCGTGGTGATCGTCGGCCACTCGTTCGGGGCGCTGGCGGCACTGACCGCAGCCCGTTCGACCGTTCCGGTTCCGGCCGTCGCCGTGATCGCCGGCGCCGCCGCCCCCGACGCCTTCCTCGCACAGTTCGCCACAGACCTGCACCTCGACGCCGCGACGACCGCCCGTCTGTCGGAGCGATTCCGCAGGAGGTTGCACATGGATCAGTCCGCCGTCACCGCACGATACGACGCCGTGAAGCGCCCTCTCCCCGCCGACACCGCCCTGCTCGTGGTGCACGACCGCGGCGACCGGAGGATGCCCGACCACGATTCGCTCCGTCTGCACGACGCCCACGGCGCACGGTCGCGTCTGGTGCGCACAGAGGGCCAGGGACACACGAGGGTGCTGTCGGCGGATGCGACGCTCGATGCCGTCATCGCGCTGACGGCCTCTCCGCACATGCGGTGACCGGGGTAACCTGACCTTGTGATCACCTGCGTCGTGACGTACACGATCGATCCGGACAAGATCGACGCCTTCGAAGAGTTCGCGCGCGCCTGGATGCGGCTGGTCGATGATCACGGCGGCAGACATCACGGCTACTTCCTTCCCTCCGAGGGAGCGAGCGATCAGGCCCTGGCACTGTTCACCTTCCCGTCGCTCGCTGACTACGAGGTGTACCGAAAGGGCTTCGGGGTCGATCCGCAGTTCATCGAGGCGGACCGTATCCGCGACGAGAGCGGGTGCGTGCTGCGCTACGAACGCACCTTCATGCGACCGCTGCTGCCGACAGACCTCGATCCGGAGGACTGACGGCGCCCGAACGGCTTGCGCCCGCCGTCAGATGCGGCGCGGTCCTGGACCGTCCGTTGCGAGTGCATCCTCGGGGTTGAGCAGTCGGCACGCCTTGAGGGAGAGGCACCCGCAGCCGATGCACCCCGTGAGCTCGCGGCGCAGATGCTCGAGCTGTGTGCGCCGGAGGTCGAGCTGTGCGCGCCAGAGCTTCGCCACCCGCTGCCAGTCCCGCTGCGATGGCGGCTCGTCCACCGGGAGGCTCTGGAACACCTCGTGCACATCGGTGAGCGGGATGCCCAGCCGCTTGGCGACGACGATCAGGGAGATCCGACGCAGCATGTGGCGCCGGTAGCGGCGCTGGTTGCCCGAGGTCCGTGTCGAGGCGATGAGGCCGAGCTGCTCGTAGAAGTGCAGCGCTGTCGCGGGAACGCCGGAGCGTCGCACGACTTCGCCGATCGCCAGCAGATCGTCGGGCTCCAAAGACATCATCGCCTCCTCTTGACCTCGAGTTTACTCGAGGTATTAGCGTGACGAGCGGCCGCCGAGACACGGCGCCGCCGGGCGGCTCTCCCGCCCCATCGACGCCACGAAGGGCACCCCCGATGACCCAGACTCCGCAACGCACCGCCCCCGCCGGCAGCTGGCGCGAACTCCTCGGCCGCCGCTACGCACCGACCGCCGCCGTGCTCGCAGGCGGTGTGCTCCTCGAAGCGAGCAACGTCTACCTCACGACCAGCCTGCTCCCCACGATCGTGGGAGACATCGGCGGGGCGGAGTTCTACGCCTGGACGATGATGACCTTCCTGTTGGCCTCCGTGGTGAGCTCGATGATGGTCAGCCGTGTTCTCACCCAGCAGGGCGCCGTCCGGGCGTACCTGCTCGCCCTCGGCCTGTTCGCTCTCGGGTCGCTGCTCTGCGCCGCGAGTCCGTGGATGTGGGCATTGCTCGCCGGGCGGGCGGTGCAGGGCCTCGGAGGCGGACTTCTCGCCGGACTCGGCTACGCGCTCATCCAGCGCGCACTCCCCGAGCGGCTCTGGGCGCGGGGCGCGGCGCTCGTCTCGGCGATGTGGGGCGTCGGCAACATCGTCGGCCCCGTCGTAGGCGGCATCTTCGCGCAGCTCGATGCCTGGCGGGTGACCTTCGTGGGACTGGCCGTGGTCTCCGCGCTGATCGGCATCGTCGTGGTCCGCGCACTGCCGCGGACCGCTCGCACGCGGTCGAGCGAGTCACTCCCCTGGGGCTCGCTCCTGCTGCTGGCCGGCGGGGTCGCCGCCGTGGGCATCGCGAGCGTCGTCCCCAGCGGCCTCGGCACCGGGGTCGCCATCGCCGTCGGTGTCGTTCTCGGTGCCTGGTTCCTGCGCCACGAGCGTCGCGGTCGCACCGGCATCCTGCCGCGCGTCACCTTCGCGCACGGATCATCGCTCGGGTGGGTCTACGTCACGGTCGCCGTGCTGGCCTTCGCGATCGGCACCGAGGCATTCATCCCGCTGTTCGGGCAGGAGATCGGCGGGCTCGCCCCGTTCGTCGCCGGGCTCCTCGGCGCAGCCTTGTCCCTCGGATGGTCGGTGACACAGGTGTTCAGCGCGAACGCGATGGGCATCCGGTCCCGGCGCACGCTCATCACCCTCGGTCCGCTCGTGGTCGCCGCCGGGCTGACCGCCTACGGCCTGCTCCAGCACGAGGGCCCCTCCGTCCTCGTCATCGCCCTGTGGTTCATCGCACTGTTCCTCGCCGGAGCCGGCATCGGCATCGGCTTCCCCCACCTGACCGTGGCGGCGCTTGGCAGCACCTCGGGCGAAGAGGAGGGCGCCAAGGCCGCCGCGGCCGTCAACACCGTCTTCATCATCGCGAGTGCGTTCAGCTCGGCGATGGCCGGCGTGCTCGTGAACCTCGCCATGCCCGACGTCGTCGATGCCGCCCGACTGCTCATGCTCGCGTTCGCGGCCGTCACGGCGCTCGGAGTCTTCGTCGCCCGCGGCGCGAGCTGGGGCATCGGCCTCTCCTCGACGGACGACGACCCACCCCTCGCTCCCACTCCCGCCACCGAACCCGCCACCGACTGAACGAGAGGGACATAAAGGATGAACGTGGATGAGAACCCGAGGACGCCCGTCACCGTCATCGGCCTCGGCGAGATGGGAACAGCCATAGCGAGGACGCTCGTCGGACGCGGCCACCCGACCACCGTGTGGAACCGCACCGGGAGCAGAGCGGCATCGTTGGCTGCGCTCGGCGCCGATGTCGCCCGGACGGCCGCCGATGCGGTGGCCGCGAGCCCGCTCGTGATCGTGTGCCTGCTCGACGGCACCGCCGTGGAGGCGGTCTTCGAGACGATCGCCGGGGCGGCACGAGGAAAGGTGATCGTGAACGTCACCAGTGGCTCTCCTGCCCAGGCCAGAGCCGCTGGGGAGTGGGCGCAGACGCACGGCGCGCGATATGTCGACGGCGGGATCATGGGCGACCCCGCCGCCGTGGGGTCACCCGAGGTGCTCCTCTCCTTCAGCGGAGATCGCGTCGGCTTCGACACGCACCGCGGGGCGCTGGAGGGCCTCGGCACCGTCGGATACCACGGAGAGGATGCGGGCCACGCGGCCGTCGAGTTCCTCGCTCAGGTGGCGGTCGGCTACGAGTTCCTGATCGGACTGCTGCATACGTTCGCACTGATCACGGCCGAGGGGGCCGATGTCGTGGGGTTCGCGGAGCGCGTCGCGGGGACCGTCGAGGGATATGTGCCGCTGGTGAAGAGCTTCGGCGAGGCCGTGGCCGCAGGAGAGTACGGGCCCGACCTGGGTTCGTTGCACGTGCAGAGAGCACTCATGGACGACCTCGTCAGCCATCGCGAAGCGCTCGGCATGGACACGGTGCGCATGCGGGAGATCAGGCGGCTGATGGATCGCCGGATCTCCGACGGCCACGGCGACCAGGGGTTCTCCAGCCTGTTCGAGGTGCTGAACGACGAGCGGCCCCACCGCGACGAGGCGGAAGACGAGTGACCCGCCGGAGGGCGATCAATCGGTCGCGACAGCGACCCGGCGGGTGAGGTCGAGGAACACGGCACGCTCGTCGGCGGTCAGCGGCGCCAGGAACTGCTCCTGGGCCTGATCGACCACCGCATCGAGCCGGGCGAGCTCGGCGCGGCCTGCTGCGGTGAGGCTGACGAGGTTCCGACGGCGGTCGGACGGATGAGGGGCACGCGCGACGAACCCGCCCTCTTCCAGCACGACCAGTGCCACCGAGACGTCGCTGCGGTCGAGTTCGGTCGCGCGTCCGAGGTCGGCCTGACTGATCGGGCCCGCCTCTTCCACTGCCGCGAGCAGCCGGTAGTGGTACGCGCGAGCGCCCACGTCGGCAAAGAGTTCCTGCAGAAGCGCGTGGGAGCGCAGGTGCGCCCGGCTGACCCACCACGTCGCCCTGTGTTCGAGTCGATCCATGAACCGATGCTACTCGTTGGCATCACCAATGATGTGCTACCGTTGGCCGTACCAACGATATGGAGCCCTCATGATCCCTTTCGGCCCGCAGCTCATCGGCCAGACGGAGAAGGCGCTGAACGCCCTCCTGCTCACCCTGCTCTCCCCCCACGCCCTGTCGGAACGGGAATGGGTGACACTGCGCCTCGTCTCCCAGTTCGAGGGAGAGGGCAGCGTGGACAGGTTCGTCGCTGACCGTCTACACGACCCCGACTCCGCGCTCTTCCTCCGCGCCCTCCAGGAGCGGGGACTCGTCGAGGGTTCTCACCTCAGCCCCACGGGCACGACACTGGTGGCCGCGATCAGCCGCGAGATCGCGCGCGTCGCCGGCCCCATCTGGGACGAGGTCGATCACGACGACGCGCTCGCCGCCACACGAGCACTGAACCACATCCTGGAGAAGACCCGGCTGCTCCTACGCGCCTCGGCAGTCTGACCCGACGACGGAGGCGGTCGGGAGTCGGACGTAGGCTGGATCAGTGGCGGATTCGCGGGGAAGGGTGTGGACCGGCGTTCTGCGCGTCGAGCCGCACCGCGGCGACCACCGGGTGGCGTTGCGCGCCGCGGTCAGCGTGGCCGTCCCCCTACTCGTGCTCTGGGCACTGGGACGCCTCGACCTCAGCATCTACGCCAGCTTCGGCGCCTTCGCCGCCCTCTACGGGCGGCACGACGTGTTCCGCGACCGCATCCGCATGCAGGCGAGCGCCGGTGGCGTGATCCTCGCCTCGATGCTCGTCGGCACGGCACTGTCGGTCCTCGCCGCCCCGGCCCCGGCCAGCATCCTCGTGGTCGCGGTCATCGCGTCAGCCGTCACCCTGCTCGCCTACACGATGCGGTGGCACCCGCCGGGGCCGCTGTTCCCGGTGTTCGCGGTCGGAGCCTGCGCGACGATCCCCGCCACAGCCGCCTCCTTCGGGGACGTGCTGCTGGTCGGTGGACCGAGCGTGCTGTTCGGCCTGGCCATCACCGCCCTCATCGGCATCCTCACCCGCAGCACCGACGACGTGCCGTCGAAGACCCTGCAGCCCGTCGGCCCGATCGCGGGCGAGATGGCCGCGTCGGTCGGAGTCGCGATCCTGGGCGCGGGCTTCGCCGGGCTGCTGATCATGGACTCGCACTGGTACTGGGCGGCGGTCGGCGCGGTGGCCGCCGTGAGCGGACCTCAGCTCAACGCCCGCGTGATCCGCGGCATCCAGCGCCTTGTCGGCACGTTGCTCGGAGTGCTCGTCGCCGCCGGCATCCTCGCCATCGACCTGCCCCCACTCGCCGTGATCGCCCTCGTGGTCGTGCTGCAGGCCGCCGCCGAGCTGTTCGTCGGCCGCAACTACGGCATCGCGATGATCTTCATCACCCCGCTTGCCCTGCTCATGGTGCACCTGGCCGCACCCACGCCCGTCGACATGCTGCTGCAGGACCGCGCGATCGAGACCGTGATCGGGGTGGCCGTCGGCACGGTCGTCGCCGTCGCCTCGGCAGCACTTCGACGCAGGACGGCCCCGAAACGCTCCTGAGCTCAGCAGGTCACAGGAGCGGAACGCCTGAGATCGACGACGCTGCGACGTCGGCGCCCGCGAACGGGAAGCTGGTGGTGTTCAGCAGGTACACGCCCACGACGATCGCGGCGACGAGGAGCAGGAACAGGAACGCGAAGATCACGATAGTGAGCACGCGGTAGCCACCCGACGTCGGCACCTCGGGTGCGACGGACGGCAGCGCCCAGTCATCGGCCACCGCGGCGGGCGGCTCCCCCTCGAGGATGGCGGGAGTCGGACGGGCACGGTCGGCGCGCCGCGTCGCGGGCGGAGGCGGCGGGATCACCGCGTCGGCGGACGGGAGGTCAGACGGCGGCGGGGTCAGCAGCCCGTCCGGGATCGGGATCTCGGGCGGAGGCGGCGGGATCACGACGTCGGCGGGCGGGATCAGCGACTGGTCCGGAAGCTCGAGCCCCTCCGACAGATCGAGGCCCTCCGGGGATGGCGTCTGCTCCGGGGTGGCTGGCTCTTCCGGCTGGCTACCGCTGGCGTCGGTCATCTCAGCCTCCGATTGCTCCGACGTCGGTGGTGCCGACATCCGTCCGATGGAAGTTCTGGAACGACCGGGAGGCCGTCGGTCCGCGCTGACCCTGGTAGCGGTTGCCGTAGGGGCCGGATCCGTAGGGATTCTCGGCGGGAGAGGTGAGCCGGAAGAAGCACAGCTGACCGATCTTCATGCCCGGCCACAGCTTGATCGGCAGGGTGGCGACGTTCGCGAGTTCGAGCGTGACGTGCCCTGTGAAGCCGGGATCGATGAAACCCGCGGTCGAGTGCGTGATGAGTCCGAGGCGTCCGAGCGACGACTTGCCCTCGAGACGTGCCGCGATGTCGTCGGGCAGCGTGACCTGCTCGAACGTCGCCCCGAGCGCGAACTCGCCGGGGTGCAGGATGAACGGCTCGTCGGGGTCGACCTCGATCAGGCGCGTGAGCTCCGGCTGGTCGACCGACGGATCGATGAACGGATACTTGTGGTTGTCGAACAGGCGGAAGTACCGGTCCAGACGCACGTCGATGCTCGACGGCTGGATCATCCCGTCTTCACGCGGGTCGAGGCCGATGCGGCCGGATGCGAGTTCTGCCTTGATGTCGCGGTCGCTGAGAAGCACGGCACCAGCCTAGTTGCCAGGGGCTTCCGACGCCGTGCCTGCTTTGGCCAAAGGGCACCGGACGGGTAGGCTGGCGTTCGCCCGCTCCTCGGATGCGGGTACGGGGCTGTAGTTCAATGGTAGAACTTCTGCTTCCCAAGCAGACAGCGCGGGTTCGATTCCCGTCAGCCCCTCCACGTGTGATTTCCAAAGCTATTCCGGACATTCTTGAGGCACTCCAGACGTCCAGAACGAACGCCAGCGGACTCGCCTGGAACAGCGCTCCCAGGAGCTGGGCGTGCGCGTCGTCGGCTCGGTATCCGGGCTGACCACGATGCTCGTCACCGACGGTTCATTCGTCGGCGGAAAGCTGGAGCGAGCCCGTGAGCTTGGCACACGAGTTGTCGATCCTGAGACGTACTCGCTGTTGTTGAAGAATCTTCAACCGGCGCCGGTACCGGCTCTCCCGAACAGCGTCCCAAAGGCGACGATGCGGGCCGGTACGGGGCGATCTGCGATTGCGGCGTCGCCAAGCGAGATCCGTGCATGGGGGATCGCGAACGGTTACATGGTTGGCGCCCGGGGCAGGCTCCACAAAGAGTTGGTCGAGGCGTACGAGCGAGCGGAGCTCATCTCGGCCACTCACGCCTGAGGTGTGTCGAACGCATCGCGCGAGCCACGTAAGTGTTGACGCCTTGGTGTCGGCACACGGATTTGGGCGATTGCTCTATCCCCGCGACTCTCGGAGTTGGCGAGCATTCTGGTGTGTCATCCCTCACTCCCATTCTCACGCCCGATAACGTCTCACTCGGGGGTGACATGACTACGAAGTCGACTGAGGTGAACTCTGCAGCGGGACAGGGCTGGTGGCAGCTATGGGGCGCGGCGGCGGCCGCTGGCCTCCTCCTGATAGTCGGACCATTTCTCATCGCGGCAGGACAGAACGCGGCATCAGCAAAGACGCCCGATACGTCAGTGGGATACTGGTGGTGCGGTGGCATTGTCTTGATCTTGCTTGGGGTCTCACTGACTGCTGTGAATCAGGTCTCGACGCACCGACGTGAATCGTCGCGGGCGCTCGGACTCACCGCCTACAACGACTCGCTGAGCGACTTGCACAAGGCGGTCGAGGACCTCCTCCGCTCGTCCCGAGACCCGTTCCATCGCTCCATCTTCTTCACTGCCGTAGTTCGTTCGGCCAGTTCTCTGATGCCTCAGGATGGCATTCGCGTTTGCGTCTACGAGCTGGACTCCAGCGAAGGCGAATCGGCGAGCGCAGGTGGGGAAACTTATCTGCGGCTAGTTGACTCGGGCGGTCGCTCGGATCAACCCCGGAAGGAGTTCCTGCCCTCAACGCCTCATGGAGCGGCGGCGATTGAAGCAGCGCAGGGAAGGACGCCGGTCTGCGTGCATGATTGGGAAGCGACGGACCACCGCGTCCAGCGCGAACCCGGGTCGGTCTGGCAAGCGTTCATCGCTGTGCCTCTTCACTCAGGAACTGAGCCATTGGGCCTCTTGACGTTTGATACCCGAGCTAAGACCACCTTCACCGAGGAACACGCGGCAATCGCTCAAACCGCCGCGTTTCTAGTGGCGCTCGGCATGACGGAGCTGGCGGACGGAGCTACTGTTACCGCCGATGAGGTGCGTGGCGTTCAATCGCTGCTAGCGGGAGAGCATCCAATACTGGAAACGTCCGAGGCATCCTCTACTGTCGTACCAGGGGGTGAGGGAAATGGCTAGCATTCACGACGTTGCCGCTTACATACTCCAGCAGCTGGATACAAGCGTATCCACGATGAAGCTGCAGAAGCTCTGCTTCCTCGCCCAGGGGTGGAACTTGGGGTTCCTTAACCGACAGCTCTTCACCGAAGACTTCGAGGCCTGGGCCAAAGGCCCCGTGGCCTACGCGCTGTTCGACCGCCACAGAGGCAAGTACACCGTCGGCTCATGGAGTGGAACCCCAGACGCGCTCGACTCCCAAGAGCGGATCATCGTCGACGCCGTGCTCCGGAATTATGGAGCGCTCACGGGTCTGCAGTTGAGCGAGATCACCCACGAAGTCGGTTCACCCTGGGCACGCACCCGAATCGCCGAAGGAGTGCGCGACGGGCAGTCGTCGAACTCGACAATCCCGAAGCACGTTATCCGCGACTACTACGCAGACAAGCTCATCGTGACGAACGCTGGGTCTACTTACTCAGCAACGCAACGCCAGCAGTAACCAGGCGATCTCACAGCGAAGTTTACGGAAGCAGACCCGGCGGATACACATTCTGCAATCACGGTGTCAGGTCGATGCCCTTGCGACGTTCGCTCGCTCGTGGCACGAAACGAACGTTTTGGCCGGTGCATGGAAGAGATAGTGTGTGGCCGTGGACGGACTCTTGCCCCTTGCACAAGCGACGTACCCTGACCTCTGGTTTATCTTCTGGTGGGCCCAGGATGCGAACGTGTGGGCGGCCATCCTTTCGTTCGCTATCGGCCTAGTGGGCGCAGTAGTCGGAGGCTGGTTCACTCTAGCTGCTGCGAAGCGGGCGAGGAAACAGCAAATCGAAGATATGCGACGCGCGGCGGCAGACCAGGACGCACGCTCGCTGCACACGAAGTTCGTTGACCTCATGAACACGGTGGATAACGCTCCGAGCAACTTCGCAGTCGCGATTGGCGCGGTGTCTTGGTACCCCGAGTGGAAGCTGGTCTGGACACGTCAATTGCGTACAGAGCTCCGGGTAGGCGCAGATGTAATCCCGGACGCGGACGCGAGAAACGCTCTGACGACCGTCATCGGCCACCTCAACAACGCTGAGGACCACTCTCGGGATGGCGCTTGGCCGGGCCGTCCGTCCAGAGATCTTCGAGGCCTCGTGGGCTCATTGGCCGCTGAAGGAGTCGCGATACTTTCCGCGTACAGACGAGGTGACCAGCACGCCACATCCCGCCAGGCTCTGCTTGACAAGCTTGCGAACGAAGCGAAGGACCACGCGATCTGGGAGGCGCGCTCGGAGGCCGCATCCGAACGGGCCGCGGAAGAGTGGTGGCAGAGCCTGAGCGAGGAAGACCGCATCAAGGCGAAAGGCGACCACGAGAACGTCATCGCCGCGATACGTAACGGTGCATCATCAAAGGGCCGTCGCCGGCGCAAAGGAAAGCCAGGGCCCGCGGAGTCTGGCCGATAGATTCTTGACCCGCAGAGACGAAGCCGTGAACGGTCAGTGCACAGGAAGCGGGAATAGATAGCGAGTCTGCTCGTCCATCTCTTCGCTCCGCGGGAGTACCTCACCGTCGTAGATGACATCGATGAGGTTCTTGGTTCGCTCGTCAAAGATGAAGGCCGCGCCGCGAGCAACTGTCGTTTGATACTTCTTATCCCGCAAGTACTTCGCAGCTCGGGCGACGGTGTCCTCTCGCGTCTGGTGGCGAGGTTGCGTCGCCCACACGAACGCCCACGCCTCCGCCTGCGTGTTGCCCGCGTCTTCGAATCGGCTTTGACCCTGGCCATCCTTTCGCGGTTGCGCAAGCATCTTTCGGGCGATCCGCGCCCAGTGTCGCTGAGTAGGTCCATCGCCCGACAACAGCGTGGCGCCGATGCTCAACCAACCGAAGTCTCGGCGGGACGCGAGTTCATCGACGAAGCGGTCCATGGGCCTAGCAGTCCGGCGCGGTTTCGGTGAACTAGGCGCCTGCGGGTCGATCTGAGACTGATGCCAGGTGTCGAGGGGTCCGGTTCGCGGATGGATGAAAACCTGTTGCTGCTCCTCCCGGCGACGCCGGTCGTGTTCGTCGGTCTCTGAGGCATAGGGAAGCTCAGCGGCCATCACCTTCGGGTCCGGCGCGACATAGAGGCCAGCATCAAGGTAGTACAGGAACAGGTCTAGTTCGTCCACGGCGAAGTAGAAGTCGGGCATCTCCGGATCGCGGCGGCGCCGAAGATAGAGGAGGAAATCAGCGGGGCGCTCGACTAGCTGCGCGATGATCTGAAGATCGTGGATCGAGACCAACCACGGCACTTCCCCGGCGTTCAGCAGCCCGGCGTCGACCAGCGCAGTGGTAGCGGTGGCTACCTGCGTGAGATCCTCAAGAGTCAGCGCAACCATGTGCACCTCGAGCACTCGAGACAGATCCAACCACTCATCCGATTTCAGGCGGACGCCGCCATCTCTTTCAATGCGCTTCTTGAGCCGGCTTGCCTGTGTAGCTGCCCGCGAGATCATGTCCGTCAGGTTGCGACGTAGTTTTCCAGGCACACCAGCGCGCGCGTCGGGCGTAATTGAAACGGCCTTGGCTTCAACGATGACAGCGACGTCGTCGACGATGAACAACATGTCCCCTTCGACGCGCTTGGTGTACTTACTCGGAGGAAGCAGCTCTTCCGCCTCGTCGGCCGGAATGAAGTAGTCGAATGCGAAGTAGGTGGTCGCTCCGGGCAGCATCAGTTCGAAGGCGATTCTCCCGATGTCCTCCAAGACATCGCCTCGGTGCTTCTGATAACGCTCCCATTCGGGACTGCTTCGTATGGTGAGCTCGAGGTTCTCCCGAACCGCTGGCAGGACGAGCGCCTCGTGGACGAGAATGTATCGCCCCTCCGCAGTCCGTATCACTGGATGCGTGCGAAGGGGGTTATCTCCGGCAGCGAACGCATTCAAGATTTCCCGGGCCGAACGCCTTGCTGACGAGACGCTGAAGTGATTGAGGACAGCCCGGGTCGTCTCTTCGCCACATCGGGCCACGGCGTCGATGTCGGACGCCGAGAAGACGACGAGATCCGCAGTCGGCTGCCAGAACTCGTTAAACGCCACTTTCTCCTCTGACGTGAGCACCAATTCGTTGACGCCGGCAAGAAACGTAGGCCGCGCACCGAGGGCGGCGATAAATCCTTCCGAGCGCTCATTCGTCGAGCTCATCTGAACCTCGTTTAGTGCGGTCAGCACACTGGCCGCCTCTCGAGCCTCGAACCCAAGGGTGCGTTTTAAGAAGCCAGCGACACTCGGAGTATCGAGGAGCAAACCGTGGGTCCGGGAGACCATGTCAGGGTAGGAGCTATTTCGCACCCAGACCTCTCGTCCGCCCACAGAAGCCGTGATACGCGCCAGCGGATCGTTCTGCGCCTGCAGGGCACGGAGCGCCGACGACCGGTGAATAAGGTCGCCCACAGCGGAGACCCATCCGTGGGCCTCAACGTACAGGCTGTTCGTCGGCTCAGCACGGGCTGATCCAATGTCGATTCCACCGGCGACGGTGAGCGCCAACAGAGCAAGAAGCTCAGCCTTCGTTAGACCGCCGTCGGTGTCCGGTTTGACCAGTCCACCAACTTGCCACGGCAGGCACGCGATGCGTGCGAGCTCCACGACGCGCTCAGGACGGTGTCTGTCGAGTTGCGCAACGAGAGTCGCGAGTCCACTTTCAATCTCCGAATCGAGCGCGCCGACTGGATCCCCCGTGTCGATTGCCTCGCGGATCATTCGTTCATACTGCTCCTCCACCGCGCTGCGCTCGTCGGCGAGCATGGAAGGAAGCGCAGCGCTCGATTCCCGCCGAGGGCGTATCCGCTTTCGTTTCATGGGTTCACCCAACCACGTGTAGTCCCGCAGCCGAAGATGTTCGCGCCGGCGGCGGCCTCTTTCGCCTTGCGCGCCTAATGCAGTCCGACCAAGCCGACGACAAAACCCGTGACACCGACAAGCCCCGCTACAACGACGCCCGCGACGGTGGCTGCAGCGACGATGTCGTCGGCGGTCACTCGAACCACCGGGATTCCGCGTAGGTCAGGTCGCGACGATGACCGTTCGCGCAGACCCACTCATCGAAGGCGAATGGAACCATCGTGGGGCGTTCACCGTTCGGCAACTCCGTCCACCGTTCCTGGGGCTTCACCCCAAGGGACATGACCCCTCCGCAGATTCCGCAATCGACCGCAGCCATTCCCTTACCTCCACTTCACGACGGTATCGCTCAGCACCGACATCGCGGTCGCCTAGCCGTCTACTACGACGCCTCGAACCTTGCTCTCGTAGTCGAGATCCATGGAAATGAACTTGCCGTGAAAGAAAAGACCTGAACGTCTCGGAGCGGTAATGCCGTCGGGTGGCAGCGTCACCGGCGACCGATACCCGAGCGGGCGCCCCCCGATGACGTGCTCGGGCAAACGTCCAATCACGAGCGTGGGATACGGCGCGACCCCGTCCGGTAGTTCCTCACCGTAATGGCGCCGCGCTGCGACGTGGAACATCGCGGCGTAGACGTTGGCAATCATCCAGGTCTCTGCCAGCACGACGGCGGCTTCCACGCGAAGCGAGACGGCCTCGACTCCCTGTTTGGGTGTTCCGTGCGGCCTGCTGAGGTAAGTAAGCATTGGCCTGTCAAAGATGGGCACCGACCTGCCTTCTCCGAATGCACTGGCGGGGATCTCGCCGAGTTCGTTGGGAGGCGTGGTGAGGAGCTCAATGCGAACATCTCCCCGTGCGCTCACCGCGAGGCCATGCTTCACCTTGTTGTGTGCCGCGTTTACCGATAGCTCGTTGTCGGTGAGCAGCGCACTGGCGTGATTCATCCACGCCACGGCAGTGTCCGCAGCCGCCGCCACGCGCTCGTCAACCACAGTGTCCGGGACAAACAGTGCCCCCAGGAACGCCTCATCGTCGGCGTTCAGCGCAGCGACCGTCTTCTCGACGACATCGACGAGCCTTGTCGGACTGTCCGCGACGGCCAACCAGGCGCAGCGCGCGTCCCCAGTTCGCGGCACGGCGACCGTAACCGAGTACAGAAAACGCATCAGCGCTTCCGCCGCCTGGTGTCGCAAGCTGAGGGCTTCGACCGCGACCTGGGTACGGCGATCTTGCTCTCCAAACTCGAGTAGTGCATCACCGCCAGTGAGGTTGATGGACGAGAAGAATTCCGGATACTCCTGAGCCGTCGGTGTGGCCGCGGAGCGTTCGGCGGCGAGAATGGATGAGATCCGTGACGCGAAATACGCGGCCGGGCGTGAGAGGAAGAACTCATCATCCAGCTTCTTCGCGTATTGCTCACTCAAATTCACGGCATCCGCACGTAGGTGAAGGTGCATGGGGTTCCTCTCGACGTCTGGCGATAGTCTGCCGCAAAGTTGCCCGCCTAATCCTGACGCCCCAGTGGGCCTTGCGCGGGCGGGGCCGCCGCGCTCAGCACCCGGCTAGCGTTTAGGAAACGAAGTCTTCCGCGGCCGTCCTGAAGTCGTCATTGATCTTGATAACGAGCGCTATCGTGAGCTTCAGGGCCGTGAGATAGGGCCCGAAGTGTGCGGCTGCCCCCTCCGCGTCAGTCTGCGCGCCGTGGAGGTACTTGTTCCGCAGCTCCGGCCCGTTGCTGAACTCGTACTTGTTGAGCTGATAGTTGAAGTAGCTGGCCTCAGCTTTCGTCAGCAGCGTGGACTCGGCGCGTAGCCATCCACGTTGGATCATGTCGTCAGCGCGCTTGCGACCGAGTTCAGACTGGTGCGCGTAGCTTGCAGCCTCAGTGACGTACAGCGCCCGCAGAATCTTGAACTGCGCAACGCTAGCGATCTTGACCCGGCCCTCTCTAGCTACCAGCACTCCGGCATCCAGAAGCATGTCCAGAGTCGGCCTCTGATAGTCCTCGAACTGCTCGTACTGGACCTCGTTGCGAACGAGCAACTCAACCATGTTCTCTCCGCGAAGCTCTTCGTCGATGTAGCCCATTGAAGACTGATCCGAGAAGAGCGCCTCAAGGATTCCGGGCAACGCTGACGTCGCCACCGGATAGAGGTACTTCACCTCCACCATGCTCGGAACTTCCCTGTATCTCACCGCGTCCGATGTCATCGAGAGGAGTTCCCTGTCTATCTCCCCGTCTTCGACGAAACGTTCGAACTGACGGACAACGCTCTCCATTTCGACAAGTAGGTGTCTGGTCTTCTCGAGAAAGCTGGATTCCTTCGCAGTCGGAGAGAATCGGAAACCTCTCGCACCGAACTCCGCCGGGAGGTACTCCTCGAAGAACCACTCAATGGCGAGTTCCAGTTCGATCTCCTCGCCCTCAAGGAAGTTCCGAGCGAGCTGGGTCTGGAGCAACGAGCTGGTCTCGCGGTTCCGGAACTCCGCACCGACACGGTAATCGGTCGTCCCACTCATCATGATGAAACGCTCGACGACTGCGAGTTCCGCCCGGTAGGACGGAAGCGTCAGCATCACATCGTGATCCGCGAATCCAAAGAGGTGCTGGAAGTTGTTCAAGATGCTCGCAAAGTCAGTCGTCTGTTCCAACCAGTTTCTGCTGTACGAGTGAGTGGAGACCATGCCGTCGAGCGAGCTCACCGAGGGTTCGTCCTGATCCTCCGCTATGCCCATCTCGGCCCCAGCCTTGATCCCCGGGTTGTCCTTGAAGATGGCCTCAGTCTCTCGGGCGTTCCTTCTCTTAGCCTCCAGCTTCAGCCGAGCGTCGACACCCGTCGCCGGCGAGATCTGAGCCGTTTGGATGAGCCGCAGGTAGTTTGGGTTTGCGTCGGGCGCCTGCACATAGCGGCTCATCAGATCGCGTGCATCCCCAGGGCTGAAAGACGACGGGAGGTACAAGTCTCTTCGACGGTCGCGGGAGAAGTAGTGACGGATAACGATCTCCGCGTTTCGCGGTTCGCGCAGAATGAGCTCGCGCACTTGCGGGTCATACGTTTTGACGAGCTTCTTGCTACCGAGGATGTCCGAAAGGTGAACTCCCTCCGAGCTGAGTACTGTCAGCATGAGGTCCGCGGGGCACCTTTCGTAAACATGGTTCGCCGCCAGCAGTTCAATGAGGTCGGTCCGATACTCGAACGGAACATCGCGGATGATCTCCGCGGCGTTCGCAGCGTTGATGCGGGCAAAGTAACGCCCGACCTCGCTCGGCACGCGTGCGCTCGCGTCTGCAAGCTCGGCGATTTCGTCCGCCCGGAGGACCTCGGCGTGAAACCGGCTTCGAAGAATCTTCGCGCATTGTGGAGCTCGATAGCATCCGCGATGTGCCCCGGCCGGGGGCCCGAGTTGAGGCCGCGCAATATCTCGACAGCACGGTCGACCTGGATGTAGGACGCGATATCGCCCTCGCCGTAGAAGCGCAGCCGTCGCTCGTCAACCACGTCTCTCCCCCTCACCAGTAAGCTCGCTGGCGACAGCGTATCGTGCAGGTAAAACACGGGATCATCGACCCGACAGCCTCGACTCAAATGCTCACGGCTGGTCGCCTCCGCACAAGCGCTGCGGAAAGCAGGTTTGGACACGATCCGAGCCCCTTGAGTCGTACGGAAATGCCACTTGACTCGGACTTTCTGTGCAACGGTTGTCTGGAGTAGCCGTGGAACGCAAGCGCAGGCGCGCAAAGGCATTCCGCTCAAACTTCAGTCCGGACTGCGTGGTCAGAGCAGGTCAGTAGTCCGGAGTAGCTTTGGAAGACACCACGTGTGACTTACCGGGCTCTCCCCGCCGAAGGGTCCGTGACCGAGCGGCGTCAGGAGAAGAGCTGGCGGAGCGCTTCGAGGTCGCCGGAATCGACCACCTTCTGAACGGCGTCGATGGTCTCCTGAGTCGCGAACCTGCCCTTGAGCGTGCCGTTCCAGATCGCCCGCACGGTGTCCACGTCACCGGCATCGACCGCCGCGCCCGCGGACTCGATGGCCTGCTGGTAGGGAATCTGCTGGAACCCACCGGGGGCGTCATGAGGGCTGTAGTACGGCACCCAGGGAGGATCGGGGTCGGGCGTGAGCCAGAGCACCTGCCCAGGGTGGATATCCCGTCGGTGGTTCATCGAGCCGAGGTTCGGGTACGCGCAGAGCCGTTCAGCGACCACGGCTTCGACGTCGCCGGGCTCGACGGTATACGTCACCGGGGTGCCGTCCTCATCGACTGTCACCTCGCCCCGCGCGAACTCGCGCGCGCCGAGATCACGGAGCGTTCCGTGGCGCTCCCAATACAGACCGTCGCCGTCGCTGTAGACCTCTGACATGCCGGAGCATCTTTCCGGTTCCGTCGGTTTCGGCGTCGAGGCAGCCTCGGCCGCCGTCCGGAGGTCGACCGCGGGAGCGGATGCCTTGGGCGTCTGGACTGCCACCGGCGAGGTGCACCCGACGAGCACTGCGGCGGTCACACCGATCACGACGAGCGCGGGGGCGACCTTCTGCGTGCCGGACATGACGCCATACTGGCAGATCGCTTTCCCGTTCTCGATGCCTGGACGGCCGCGAAAAAGCATCCCATCCGAATCGTCATCGGTTCCGAACAGAGACAGGAAGGGCGATTTCGTGCGCCCTCCGCGCCGTCCGCACGACCGAGAGAAGCCCCGATGATCGAATCGTCGACACCACCGCTCGCCGCCCTCGACGGCCACCGCAACGTCACCGACCTGCTGGCTACGCGGGCCGCCGCCGCACCGGACCATGTGGCGTTCGAGGTCGAGGACGCGTCGACGGGCTCCTGGCGGCCGGTCACCACCCGCGCGTTCGAGGACGAGGTGCGCGCTCTGGCGAAGGGGTTCATCGCCCAGGGCATCCGAATCGGCGACCCCATCGCGATCATGGCGCCCACCCGCTACGAATGGGCCGTCGCCGACCTCGCGGCCTGGTACGCCGGTGCTGTCGTCGTGCCGATCTACGAGACCTCGTCGGGGTCACAGGTGGACGCGATCGTCGCGGATGCCGGTGTGCGCCTGGCCATCGGCGGTACGACCGAACATGCGGCGCTGCTCGAGTCGGCGCTCTCGCACGCCGGCGGAGTCACCCTCGGGGCGTGGGTGATGAGCGCCGAGACCTCGCCGTGGACCCTCCTCGACCTGGCCGCCCGCGGCATCGACGTGACCGACGAGGAGCTCGAGGCCCGCAGGACGGCAGCAACGCAGGATGACCCCGCGACGATCGTCTACACCTCGGGAACGACGGGCGAGCCCAAGGGCGTCGTGCTCACGCATCGCAACTTCCTCGGTCAGGTGCTGAACATCGCCGCGGCCTACCGCGAGATCGTGAACGAGTCCGGCAACACGGTCATCTTCCTCCCGCTCGCTCACGTGCTCGCGCGCGGCCTGCAGCTGATCTGCCTTGCCAGCGGCATGCGCATCGCGCACCTGTCCGACCCTTCGACCGTCGTCGCCACGCTCGACACCCTCCGACCGACGTTCCTGGTGGTCGTGCCACGGGTGCTGCAGAAGATCCAGGCGGCCGCCGCGGGCAAGGCCGCCGACAAGGGACTCACGAAGATCTGGGCGCATGCCGAGGCGACGGCCATCGCGTGGGGCCGCAGCGCCGAGCGAGTCGATGCCGGTCGTGGCGCCGCACGCACCGTCGGCCTGCGCCTGCGCCACCGCCTCTTCGATGCACTGTTCTACGGCCGCCTTCGCACGGTGATGGGCGGGCGGGTCGGCTACATCCTGTCGGGCGGCGCCGCCCTCGACGCCGACCTCTCGCTGTTCTTCCGCGGCATCGGGGTTCCCGTCATCGAGGGCTACGGACTGACCGAGACGACCGCACCGCTCACCGGCAACCTGCCAGGGCGCATCGCCTCGGGAACCGTCGGCGCACCGCTGCCAGGGCTCACGGTCCGCATCAGTGACGAGGGCGAAGTGCTCGCCCGCGGCATCGGCGTCTTCGACGGGTACCGGGACCCCGCGCACGACGACGGTGCGTTCATCGACGGCTTCTTCCGCACCGGTGATCTCGGGCGGCTCGACGAGCAGGGAAGGCTGATCCTCGACGGACGGCTCAAAGACGTGATCGTCACCTCGAACGGCAAGACCATCGTGCCGACCCGCTGGGAGAGCGCGGTCGAGGCGAATCCGCTGGTCTCGCATGCGGTCATGGTCGGCGAGGGGAAGCCGTATCTCTCCGCGCTGCTGGTGCTCGATCCGGAGCAGGCCGGTGCCTGGGCCGAAGCGCAGGGCAGCCGCATCCCCTCGACCAGCACGACCAGCCCGACCGACATCCGCACGGTGGACGACCCGGCCCTGCACGCTCACCTGCAGCAGTCCGTCGACGAGGCCAACGCGCTCGTCGCGCGCAGCGAGCAGGTCCGCCGGTTCAGCGTGGTCTTCGCCGACCTCGACGACCGTGGACTCGTCACCCCCACCATGAAGCTGAAGCGGAGCGTCGTGCTGGATCGCGCCGCCGTCGCCGTCGAAGACCTGTACCTCTGAGAATCGGAAAGCACACCATGTCCTCCCCCACCCCCACCCGTCCGACCTCCTCGCGCTCCTCTCTCATCGCGATCGTCGTCGCCCTCGTGGTCGGCGCGCTCGTCGCGATCGCCGGCAGCCAGGGCGGTGCGACCATCGGCGGCGTGCCGCTGTTCGCCCTCGCCGTCGCTGCGGCCTTCGCGATCCAGGTCATCGCGTTCATCCCCGCGATGTTGCTGCAGACCGAACGGTTCTTCGACCTGACGGGCAGCCTCACGTTCTTCCTGATCTCCGCAGCGCTCGTCCTGTCGACGCCGATGCCCGACGCGCGGAGCTGGATCCTCGCGGCGATGGTCATGCTGTGGGCCGCACGCCTCGGCTCGTTCCTGGCCGTGCGCGTGCACAAGGCCGGATCCGACGGGCGCTTCGACCAGATCAAGGGGTCGCCGCTGCGGTTCCTGCAGGTGTGGGTGATCCAGGGTGCGTGGGTGTCGCTGACCGCGGCCGCCGCCTGGATCGCGATCAGTGCGGATGCCTCCTCCCGCGCGCCGATCGGATGGCTGACCGTCGTCGGCATCGTCGTCTGGGCCCTCGGCATGGTGATCGAGATCGTCGCCGACGCCCAGAAGTCGGCGTTCCGCGCCGACCCGCGCAACCGGGACGAGTTCATCCGCACCGGCCTATGGTCGCGGTCCCGTCACCCGAACTACTTCGGCGAGATCGTCATCTGGGTGGGCGTCTTCCTCACCGCTGCCCCCGTGCTCGTCGGATGGCAGTGGGTCGCGTTGCTCTCCCCCCTGTTCGTGATCCTGCTGCTCACCCGCGTCAGCGGCATCCCCCTGCTCGAAGCGCGCGCCGAGAAGAAGTGGGGCGACCGGGCCGACTACGTCGCCTACCGCGAACAGACTCCGGTACTGATCCCGAAGCTCACCCGGCCCGCGATGCGGGAGACTGCCGGGTAGACGGGGTCCCGGCCAGCCCGCTCCGAGCCGCTTCTTCGTCACCTCGCACAAGCAGGAGCCGACACTCGGTGCCCGCGGACATGACTTCGAGCCCGGCACACGAGAGTGTGGAGACGAACCAGCGCGACGGCCGAATGCCGACCGCGAGAACAAGGGAGTCTCCATGTCCAGCGAAACCCTCGTCGTGCCGCTCGTCGATCAGCTCGACGCGTTCTTCGGGCAGTACACGGCCGCGGGTCAGTCGCCTGGTCTGGTGTACGGCCTCGTCGGACCCGACGGCCTGGAGCACACGCGCGGGTTCGGCACCGCCGACGACGAAGGCACGTCTCCCGACGCCGACACCGTCTTCCCGATCGCCTCGATGACCAAGAGCTTCGTCGCGCTCGGTGCCCTGCTCGCCCGCGACCGCGGCCTCCTCGACCTGGAGGCGCCCATCACCGACTTCTACCCCGAATGGCACGGGACCGTGGGCGACGAACCGGCAATCGCTCCGACCCTGCGGCAGCTGCTCAGCATGGGCGGAGGTCTCACCGAGGACAACTCCTGGGTCGACCCGTTCCTCGGCCTCTCCGAAGCGGAGCTGGTCGAACGGATCAGACCCGGCTTCAACTACAGCACCCACCCCGGAAGCGCCTTCGAGTACTCCAACATCGGCTTCACGATGGCCGGTCTCGCGGTGGGCACAGCCGTGGGCCGCCGTGTCGAGGACTGGGTCACCGATGAGATCCTGCGCCCGCTGGGGATGAACAGCACGTGGTTCGACAACCGCGCTCCGGAGGGCGGCTTCGCGAGGGCGGTCGGCTACTCGCTGGACAGCGCGGGCGACTGGGTGGGCTTCCCGTCGGAAGTGTCCGACGCCATGGCCGCGGCCGGTGGCATGCAGTCGACCATCAACGACCTCAGTGTCTGGGTCAGGTTCCTCGCGGCATCGACACTGCCTGGCAGCGACGATGCCGTGGTGAGCCGGGCTTCACGACGAGAGCTGCAGCGCATCCATCAGGTCGACATCCCCTCGCTGCAGGCCCGCCCCGACGGCTCCTGGAAGTTCGTCGCCGGCGGCTACGCGCTCGGCCTCTTCGTGCGCGAAGACCTGCACCGCGGACGCATCGTCACGCACAGCGGCGGCCTCCCGGGGTTCATCCTGAACATGGTGTGGCACGCGGGGTCCGGCATGGGCATCGTCGTCTTGACGAACAGCCACCGGAGCAACCCGGTCGCCCTCTCGGAGGAGGCGCTGTTCCGCGCACTCGCCTTTCACGACGCCCCCGCCCGCACCGTGCAGCCGTGGCCGGAGACACGTCTGCTGATGTCCGCGGCCGACGCGCTGATCCGGTTCTGGGATGACGACGCCGCTGCCGCGATCTTCGCCGACAACATCGACTTCGACCGCCCGCTCCTCCAGCGCCGGGCCGCGATCGAGGAGCTCATCGCCCTGGTGGGTCCGCTGCGCGACGACCTCGGCACGCCAGAAGTCGTCTCCGCGGCGACACCGGCCGACATCACCTGGTCGATCCCCGGCGAGCGCGGCGAGCTGATCTGCATGATCCACCTCACCCCGGTGCGGCCGGCGCAGATCCAGGAGTTCGAGGTCGTGGCGGTCGATCGGAGCGTTCCGCGCGCCGCCCGCCCGACCGACATCTCCGCCCGGCGCCGCGCCTACGCCCGCCCGACCGTGAGCTCGCTGCCGAACACGCACGTCATCTGACGTCGCGCCCGTCAGGGCGCCATCGAGTCAGCGGAGCGATCAGCCGCACGGTCAGCCGCGCGGTAGCGGAGCGGTCAGCCGCGCGGCTCGAACCGACGGACCGGATGCGTGGCGGCGACCAGCTCGCGCAGCCCCTCCAGGTCGGTGACCGCTGCGCCCAGCGCACGCGCCTGCACGAGCACGTTGCCGAGCGCGGTCGCCTCGACGGGGCCGGCCAGCACCGGCAGGGCCGAACGATCGGCGATGGCCTGGCAGAGGAGCGCGTTCAGGGATCCGCCGCCGACGAGGTGGATCACGTCGACCTCACGCCCGGAGAGGTCGGACGCCGCGCGCACGGTCTCGGCGAACGCCGCGGCGATACTCTCCACGATGCTGCGCGTGAACACGGCTCGCTCCGTCGGAGCGGATGCTCCTGACGCCTCGACCAGCGTCGCGATGCGGCTGGGCATGTCGCCGGGTGCACTGAGCGAAGGATCGTTCGCATCGAACAGCGGTACGTCGTCCGATACGGCGGCCGCCTCCGCGAGCAGCTCGGTCAGGTGGATGCGTGCACCGTCCTGAGCTTCCCACGCCCGCACGCTCTCACTCAGCAGCCACAGGCCGGTGACGTTGTGCAGGAAGCGGTATCGACCGTCTACGCCGAGCTCGTGCGTGAAGTTCGCCTCGCGCGCCGCATCCGTCAGCACGGGCTCCGCCAGTTCCAGACCCACCAGGCCCCACGTGCCGCACGAGATGTAGGCGGCTGAGGGCGATGTCATGGGGACGGCGACGACGGCAGAGGCGGTGTCGTGCGACCCGACGGCGATCACGGGGAGAGCCTTGCCGACGAGTTCGGCGAGCTCGGGCCGCAGCGACCCGATCACCGCGCCGGGGTCGACCAACGGAGGCAGGAGACGCGGCGGGATGCCGATGCGCGTCGCGAGGTCGGTGTCCCAATCACCGTCGTCGATGCTCAGCAGCCCCGTCGTGGAGGCGTTCGTGCGCTCGGCGACGCTGGCACCGGTGAGGAGGAATGCGACCAGATCGGGGACGAGGAGCACGGTGTCGGCCGCGGTCATCCGTTCGTCCACCCGGTACTGGTACAGGGTGTTGAACGGCAGGAACTGCAGGCCGTTGCGAGCGTACAGCTCAGAGAACGGCACGATGGCGTGCACCTCGGCGACGCCCTGAGCCGTGCGGGAGTCGCGGTAGTGAAACGGCTCGGCGAGGAGAACGCCGTCCGCGAGCAGGCCGTAGTCGACGGCCCAGGAGTCGATCCCGATGCTCTCGATCGTCGGCTCCCGCCGCACCGCCTCCGCCAGCCCGTCCACGACGTGCGCATACAGGGCGTCGAAGTTCCAGTGCAGTCCGTCCTCCCGCTCCACGGGACCGTTCGGGAAGCGGGACACGAGTTCGAGCTCGAGCCGCCCCTCCCCGATCCGCCCGATCATCACGCGGCCGCTGGTCGCCCCGAGATCGACGGCCGCGACCGCGCGCACGCTCATCGCAGGAACGCCGCGGCGACGCCGGAGTCGACCGGGATGTGCAGGCCCGTGGTGCGGCTGAGCTCGGGACCGGTCAGCACGTACACCGCGTCCGCCACGTTCTCGGGCACGACCTCGCGCTTGAGGATCGTGCGGTTGGCGTAGTACTGACCGAGGTCTTCCTCCTTGACCCCGTAGGTGGCGGCACGGTTCGCACCCCACCCGGAGGCGAAGATGCCCGAGCCGCGGACCACGCCGTCGGGGTTGATGCCGTTCACACGGATACCGTACTCGCCGAGCTCGACCGCGAGCAGCCGCACCTGGTGTGCCTGGTCGGCCTTGGTCGCGGAGTAGGCGATGTTGTTGGGTCCTGCGAAGACCGAGTTCTTCGACGAGATGTAGATGATGTCGCCGCCGAGCTTCTGGTCGATGAGCACCCGAGCGGCGGCCTTCGAGACCAGGAACGACCCCTTCGCCATCACGTCGTGCTGCAGATCCCAGTCCTTCTCCGTGGTCTCCAGCAGCGGCTTCGACAGCGAGAGCCCGGCGTTGTTGACCACGAGGTCGACGCCGCCGAAGGCGAGCACAGCCTCGTTCAACGCGGCCTGGACAGCGTCGGCATCCGCCACGTTCGCGGCGATGCCGATCGCGACATCGGTGTTCCCCAGCTCGGCGGCCGCCGCCTGCGCCTTCTCGAGGTCGAGGTCGGCGATCACGACGCACGCACCCTCGGCGGCGAGACGGGTGGCGATGGCCTTGCCGATGCCGGAGGCGGCACCGGTGACGAAGGCGATGCGTCCCTGGTGCGACTTCGGCTTCGGCATCCGCTGCAGCTTGGCCTCCTCCAGCGCCCAGTACTCGATGTCGAACTTCTCGGCATCCGAGATCGGAGCGTACGTCGAGAGCGCTTCGGCGCCGCGCATCACGTTGATCGCGTTCACATAGAACTCGCCGGCGACGCGGGCGGTCTGCTTGTTGGCCCCGTACGAGAACATGCCCACGCCGGGGATCAGCACGATGAGCGGGTCGGCGCCGCGGATGGCGGGCGACTCGGCCGTGGCATGCGCGTCGTAGTAGGCCTGGTAGTCGGTGCGGTACTGCGCGTGCAGCTCGTGCAGGCGGGCGATCTGCTCCTCGACGGATGCGGTGGCCGGCAGGTCGAGGATCAGCGGCTTGACCTTGGTGCGCAGGAAGTGGTCGGGGCAGCTGGTACCGAGGGCGGCGAGCGTCGGCGCCTTCTCGGAGGCCATGAAGTCGAGCACCACGTCGGCATCGGTGAAGTGCCCGACCATCGGCTTGTCGGTCGAGGCGATGCCGCGGATCGTGCCGGCGAGGGCCGCCGCGCG
>NZ_LSJW01000245.1:0-1238 GCF_001557335.1 Microbacterium sp. CCH5-D1 | reverse complement strand
GCCCACACCCGCCGCGGCAGCGGTGCATCGCCACCCGCAGACGCCCCTGTTCTTCGACACCCGCGACCTGCATGCCGTCGCGGCCGACCTCCATGCCCGCGGCGTGCAGAGCGTGTTCGTGGAGGGCGGCCCGACGCTCGCCAGCGCCTTCATCGCGGCGGGGCTGGCCGACCGGGTGCTCGCCTACATCGCGCCCGTGCTGCTGGGCGGACGCCGGCTCGCCCTGACGGAGATCGGCGTCGGATCCATCGGCGAGGCGCGCCGCCTCGTCGTCGACGAATGGGTACCTCTCGGCGAGGACCTGCTCGCCGTCGCACACCCCGCGGACGCGGCGGACCCTGCGCAAACCACGAACCCCCAGAGCGAAGGAGCCGCCTGATGTTCACCGGAATCATCGAGGAGATGGGCGAGATCACCGCGATCACCCCCGCGGGCGACGGCTGGCGACTCACCGTGCGCGCGCCCCGCGCCGCTGCGGATGCCGTGCACGGCGAGTCGATCGCCGTCTCCGGCGTGTGCCTGACCGTGGTCGGCTCGACCGCGGACACCTTCGACACCGACGTGATGAAGCAGACGCTCGATGTGGCCGCGATCGGGTCGGCGACCATCGGCACCCGCGTGAACATCGAGAAGGCCATGCCGGTGGGCGCCCGACTCGGCGGACACATCGTGCAGGGCCACGTCGACGGGGTCGGCGAGGTGCTCGAGGTGCGGCCCGGCGCGCAGTGGAGCGTGCTCCGGATCAGTCTGCCCGCCGATCTCGCCCCACTCGTCGTCGACAAGGGCTCCATCTCGGTCGACGGCACCTCGCTGACGGTGAGCGCCGTCAGCGCCCCTGCAGACCCCTCTCCGTGGTTCGAGGTCTCGCTGATCCCCGAGACCCTCGCAGCGACGACCCTCGGCGTCCGCGCCGTGGGGGACCGCGTGAACCTGGAGACCGATATCCTCGCCCGCCACGTGGAACGCCTCCTCGCGTTCCGGGCTGCACCGGAAGGAGGCTCGCGATGAGCCTTTCCACGATCGACGAAGCCCTGGAAGCCCTGCGCGCCGGGCGACCCGTCCTCGTCGCCGACGATGAGAACCGCGAGAACGAGGGCGATGTCATCCTCTCGGCAGAGCTCGCGACGCCGGAGTGGGTGGCGTGGACCGTGCGCTGGTCGTCCGGTTTCATCTGCGCCCCGATGCCCGCCGACCTCGCCGACCACCTCAACCTGCCGCCGATGGTCGCCGCCAGCGAA
>NZ_LSJW01000244.1:0-9423 GCF_001557335.1 Microbacterium sp. CCH5-D1 | reverse complement strand
CGAGAAGCTGGTGCCGGGCGAGATCGCGGTACAGCGGTGTCGACTCCACGAGCTCGGCGTGCGTGCCCTGGCCGACCACGACGCCGTCCTGCAGGACCACGATCAGGTCGCTGTCGACGACCGTCGACAGGCGGTGGGCGATGACCACGAGCGTGCGGTCGGTGGAGACCGCATCGATGGCCTCGCGCATGCGCTGCTCGTTCACACCGTCGAGCGACGACGTCGATTCGTCGAGCAGCAGGATCGGGGCGTCGGTCAGCAGCGCGCGGGCGATCGCGAGTCGCTGACGCTCACCGCCGGAGAGCATTACGCCGTCCTCGCCGACGGGTGCCTCGATCCCGAGGGGGCTGCGCTCGAGCACGTCGCCGAGATTCACGGCGCGCAGCACGCGCTCGCAGTCGGCGTCGGTCGCCTCGGGAGAGGCGAGCCGCAGGTTCTCGGAGAGAGTGCCGGCCAGCGTCGGCGCGTCCTGCTCGACGTAGCCGAAGTGGGCGCGCAGCTCGTCGCGCGGATACGTGCGCGCGTCGTGGCCGTGCAGGCGGATCGAGCCACCCGTCGGGTCGTAGAAGCGCTCGATGAGCGACAGGATCGTGCTCTTGCCGGCGCCGCTGGGGCCGACGAGGGCGACGCGGGAGCCGTGGGGCACGGCGAAGGACACGCCGCGGAGCACCTCGTGGTCCTGCACGGCGGCCGTCGCTTCCTCTGCGGACTCCAGGTGTGCATCCGCGAGCAGGGTCCGGGCCTCCTCGGCTGCGGCCGCACGGGCTGCGACGACGTTCGCGGGGTAGTGGAAGCGCACGTCGCGGAACTCGATGGCCGGTGCGTCGGGGGTCGGCGTCTCGCGAGGCAGCGACGCGGCGATCTTCTCGTCGTCCTGCGACTCGGTCGGCAGATCGAGCACTTCCTGGATGCGACCGAGCGCACCGAGGGCCTGGTTCACCGAGGTGATGGCGCCGAACGTGGTGGCCAAGGGCATCACGAGCAGGAACAGGAACATGATGAACGAGATCAAGGAGGCGATCGTGATCGCTCCGGCCGCCACACGGAAGCCGCCGACGCCGAGGACCACCAGCAGCGAGAGCTGCAGGGCGATGCCGGAGACGGGCACGACCATGGAGGAGATCTTGGCGATGCGCACGCCGATCCCGTAGGCGTCTGATGCGAGGGCGGTGACGGCGGTGGTCTCGCGTTCGGTCGCCCCGGAGGCGCGGATGGTGCGGATCGAGCCGACGGCACGCTCCACGCCGGAGGCGAGCTCACCCACCTTCTCCTGCTGGGCGGTCGATGCGGTGCGGATACGTCCGCTCAGCAGCACGACGACCGCGACCGAGATGCCGATCACCACGACGATGAGCAGCAGCAGGATCGGGTCGATCACGAGCATCGCGATCAGTGCTCCGGCGAAGAGCACTGCGCTGCCGACGGCATCGGCGAGGCCCTGGGTGAGCACGGCGTAGAGCAGCGTCGTGTCCGTGCCGACGCGTGAGACGAGGTCACCGGTGCGGCGGGCGTCGAACTCGGAGGTCGGCAGGTGCAGGATGCGGGCGATCAGCTTGCGACGGCTCGAATACACCACGGCGGTGCCGGTGCGCTGGAGCAGGTAGTGCTGGAAGCCGGAGATGATCGACGACACGATCACGAAGCCGACCAGGAGCCAGACGAGGATCCCGATCCCCGTATCGGACTGCACGGCTTCGATGACCTGACCCACGAGGAGCGGCTGCACGAGCGACGTCGCTGCGCCGATGACGCTGAGCACGGCGACCACGATGAGGGTGCGCTTGTGCTCGAAGAGGAAGGGGAGGAGCTGGCGGAACGTCGCGCGGGGGCCTTCGGGCTGTGCGCCACGTCCGCGACGGCGTGCTGTCGCCGAACCGGACATGCGGGACCTCTATCTGGAGATGGTACTTCGACCGTACTTCGTTCGCGGTCGGATCCTATGGAGTGGCTGTAAGAGCTTCAGGAGCGGCCGAAACGGCGGTGGGCCGCCTGTTTGCTCACACCGAGAGCGCTGGCGATGGCCTGCCACGAGTAGCCGAGGTTGCGTGCGCGACGCACGTTCGCCTCCTCGGCGCGGGCGACCTCCTTCCGCACCTCGGCGAGGTGGTGCAGGGCGGCCAGCGGCTCGCTCCCGTCGTCCTGGGCGATTGCCGTCGGCAGTGTCATGATGAACCTCCTGCGTCAATATTCGTTGACGCGGGCCGGGAAGTCAATACATGTTGACGTGACAGTCTGGGGCGATGATTTCGAAGAAGTGGGTCCTGTTCGACATCGGTGGAGTTCTCGAGGTCGTCGACGACGACGCATGGCAGCAGGAGTGGTGGGATCGCTGGCAGGTGGCGAGCGGTCTCGACCGCGGTGTCTTCGATGCGCGCATCGCGGCCGCCCATCTTCCCGCGATCGACGTCACCACGGGGACGGAGTCGGATTTCTGGGACGCGGTGAGCACAGCGCTCGACCTCGATGCCGCGCAACGCAGCGCCATGCGCGCCGACTTCTGGGACGCGTACTGCGGCACCGCCAACGGGGAACTGATCGAGTACGCGCGAACCCTCTCGTCGCGCGCGGGAACCGCGATCCTCTCCAACTCGGCCGATGGCGCGCGAGAGGAGGAGGAACGCCGCTTCGGGTTCTCCGAGATCTTCGATCCGATCTGCTACAGCCACGAGCAGGGCGTCAACAAGCCGGAACGTGAGGCCTACCTGCGTGCGCTCCAGCGCATGGGGGCGAAGCCGGGAGACGTGCTGTTCATCGACGACCACCAGGTGTCGGTCCACGGAGCCGAAGCGGTCGGGATCCGCGCCGTGCGGCATGTCGACAACGCGACGACGATCGCCGCGATCGAGGGATTCCTCGCGGACTAGAGCTCGACGGCTGCGGCCACGCCGAGGTCGTCGTCGTAGTCGTGGTCCTTCGTCTCCGGCGAGAGGATCAGCGCGATGAAGGTCAGCACACCCATCGCCGACAGGTACAGACCGACCAGCCATGGCGCCCCGCCGGCCACCTCCCACAGCTTCAGAGCGATGAGCGGGGCCACCGCCGCGCCGAGGATGGAGGAGACGTTGTAGGCGATGGCCGACCCCGTGTACCGGACGTTCGTCGGGAACAGCTCGGGCAACAGGGCTCCCATGGGCCCGAACGTGGCGCCCATCAGCATGAAGCCGAACACCAGGAACGCCTGCGTGAGCGCACCCGTGAACTTGGGGTCGATCGCCGGGAGCAGGAACGCGTTGAAGGTGAGGCCGAACACGATGATGGTTCCCGTGACCCACAGCAGCAGCTTGCGCCGGCCCACCGCATCGGCGATGGGACCCGAGAGCAGGGTGAAGACGCCGAAGAACACCACGCCGATGATCTGCATCAGCACGAAGTCGGTGTAGCCGAAGCCGAGTCCCGGATAGAACTGCGCTGCGAACTTGGCGGGATCGAACGAGGCGCCGGTCGCCTCGGCCGCCGCCTTCGCCGCAGCCGAAGCCGTCTCCAGCGACGCGGGCTTGGTGCCGTAGGCGAGGGTGAAGTTCGTCATCAGGTAGAACAGCACGTACGTCGCCAGCATGATGAACGTGCCGAGGATGAGCTGCTTCCAGTGGTGGCGGAACACGGTCGCGAGCGGGAGCTTGCGGATCACGCCCTTCGTCTCGGCCTTCTTGAAGGTGTCGGACTCGACGAGCTTGAGCCGCACCCACAGGCCGATGATGACCATCACGGCGGAGAACAGGAACGGGATGCGCCAGCCCCAGGCGAGGAACGCCTCGGACTTCAGTGCCGGGTTGTCGGCGTGCGGCAGCAGCCAGTTGATCGCGAGGAAGAGGAAGTTCGCGATGATGAACCCGAGCGGGGCTCCCAACTGCGGGAAGGTGCCGTACCAGGCGCGCTTGCCCTTCGGGGCGTTCTCGGTCGCGACCAGGGCCGCCCCAGACCACTCGCCGCCGAGCGCGAAGCCCTGCGCGAGGCGGAGGATCAGCAGCAGCAGTGCCGCCCACCAGCCGATGTCCTGGTAGGTCGGCAGCAGACCGATCACGAAGGTCGCGATGCCCATCGTCAGCAGAGATGCCACGAGCGTGGCCTTGCGTCCGAACTTGTCGCCGAAGTGGCCGAACACCACAGCGCCGATCGGTCGGGCGACCATCGCGGCGCCGAAGACGGCGAACGAGGAGAGGAGCGATGTCGTGTCGTCGCCGGTGGGGAAGAACAGCACCGGGAACACGAGCACGGCCGCCGTCGCATACGCGTAGAAATCGTAGAACTCGATCGTGGTGCCGACCAGGCTCGCGGTGATGACGCGCGAGCGGGGATTCGCCGGCGCAGTGGCAGTGCTCATGTGTGTTCCTCCGATCGAGTCCCCGGTATACCAAGGGACTCGGGCGAGTTTACGCCTTCCTGAGTGTTTGCTGTACGCGCATGTCGCGTGTCATCCCGGAGAGCGCGTGCGGTGCGTAGAGTCGGGGAGGCGGAACGCGGGGAGGACACCACGGCGACGAGGATGCTGCTGCTCGCTGACACGCATGTCCCGAAGAGGGCGAAGCGCCTGCCGGACGCTGTCCTGCGGGCGGTCGACGAGGCGGACATCGTCGTGCATGCGGGCATGCGACTGCTGAACCCCGGGACACCGACCGACCGTCGCCGCCGGCCCGCCCGCACGATGATATGGGTCGAGGTCGATGGTGCCGCGGTGGACGCGACGCTGGTGCCACTGTCGTGAGCGAGATTCCCGTCTACCGTGCGCCGATGCGGTCACGTGACGATCTCGTGCCGGCCGGGGCGGCGGTGGAGCGTGCGCTCCTCCTCGGTGTCTGCGGGCTGGGCGGACGACTCGACGCCGCCCCGGAACGCCTGAGGGACGCCCTCGTCGCGGTCGATCTCCGCCATGGCGAACGCATGGCTCGACGGGTCGAGCGCTTCGCTGCGGCGCCGGACGGAGCACCGGTGTGGACACGCGACGTCGACGGCCTCTTCTGGCTCGGCGCACTCGATGGGCCGTGGCGCTTCGACTCCTCTCCGGGCGCCCACGAGGTCGACCTCATGCACATCAGGTCATGCCGTTGGCTGGCGACGCCGATGCCGGCTGCGCTCGTGCCGCCGGGGGTGGAGGTGGCGTTCGCCCGCGGGGGCCGCAACTGGCAGCGGATCCGCGACGTGGACGCTGCAACGGCCAGCGTCGAGCTGCAGCGACGGCTCGCGAACGACTGACCGTTCCCCGGGGATACGGGCGGATCGGTTCCGGACGTCAGCTCGCGCCCAGGCGGAGGGACAGTTCGCGCGCGGCGCGTGAGACGAGCGCCCCGAGGGCGTCGAGGCGAGGGCCGATGCGTGCCTTCGGCGCGCTCACGTTTACCGCGGCGACGATACGACCGGTGAAATCGACGATAGGTGCTGACGCCGCGACGACTCCGAACTCGAGTTCCTCGTCCGAGAGCGCGTAGCCCTGATCGCGGATGCGCGCGAGCTCGGACTGCAGGGTGCCGAGGTCTGTCACGGGGGAGTTGCCGGGCGGCGGAGCGTCGAGCACAGGGAATCCGAAGGGGTCCGCCTGATCGAAGTGCCCGACGAGCGGCTGATCCTGTCCGTGATCGTCGTACCAGCGGGAGAGCGACTCCTCGTCCCAGTCGCTCAGCAGCGCGCGACCGGAGGGTGTCCGCCATGCAGCCGTCGTGGTGCCGGCCCAGCCCGTCGTGCGCACGTCGTGCGGGCTGAGCTCGCTCAGCAGCGTCAGCACGTTGCCTCCGCGCAGCACACAGAGGTGGCTGGTCTCTCGCGTGGACTGCACGAGGCGGCGGAGGATGCTGCGCGAGGCGTGCACGAGCGTGGAGGTGGCGGTGTGCGCCGCGAGAGCGTACAGCCGCGGACCGAGCAGATAGCGCAGCGTCACCTCGTCCCGTTCGACGAGGCCCGTCTCGGCCAACGTGGCGAGCGTCCGTGACACGACGGCCTTGTCACGACCTGTCGCCTGAGCGACCTGGGAGACGCCGAGTCCACCGGCCCTCAGTGCGTCGTCACCGCCGAGAAGCTCGAGGATCTCGATGTCGCGGCCGAGGCCGGAGGAGTTGCGCCGTGGGGCGGAGGGAGTCGTGCTCACACCGGAAGTCTACCTGCTTCTGTTGCCATATACGCAACACTCTTTGGCGAAATGGTTACACCGGCTACGGTGAATCACATACCCGGTACCGGCCTCAAAGACGAGACAGGAGCCCCCTTGTCCGGATTCAACTGGGAAGACCTCATGGCCTTCCTCGCACGTCGCGCCGACGACATCCTCGAGCTCACTCGCGATCATCTCGTCGTCGTCCTCATCTCCGTCGTCCTCGCGGCGATCATCGGCGTGGGGCTCGGCATCCTGGTGCGCAACCATCGCATCGCCCGCACCAGCGTCCTCACCGCCGCGGCCGTCGCGATCACGATCCCGTCCCTCGCGCTCCTGGCGCTGCTGAGCCCGGTGCTCGGACTCGGATGGCTTCCGACCGTCGTCGCGCTGGTCTTCTACTCCCTGCTCCCCGTCGTCCGCAACACGGTGGTCGGGCTCCGGGAGGTCCCCCTCCCGGTGCTCGAGTCTGCTCGCGGAATGGGTCTCGGCCCGACCCGCATCCTGTTCACGGTCCAGCTCCCGATCGCCTGGCCGGTGATCATGACCGGCATCCGCGTCGCCGCTCAGCTCACGGTCGGCATCGCCGCGATCGCCGCGTACGTCGCCGGCCCCGGACTGGGCGAGTACATCTTCAAGGGGCTGAGCTCGCTCGGCTCGAAGAACGCTCTGAACTACGCGCTCACGGGCACCGTCGCCGTGATCCTCCTCGCCCTCGTCCTCGACGGCATCCTCGTGCTCATCGCCCGTCTCACCACCTCAAGGGGTCTCCGTGCCTGACATCACCACGAACACCGGCGTTCTCACCTCTCTCGCAGCCCAGCAGGGCGGGGTCGACATCGTGCTCGACCACATCACGAAGCAGTACCAGGGGCAGTCGGCACCGGCCGTCGATGACTTCTCGATGCGCATCGAACCCGGTGAGCTGATCATGTTCGTCGGCCCCAGCGGCTGTGGCAAGACCACGACCATGAAGATGATCAACCGCATCATCGAACCGACGTCGGGATCCATCCGCATCAACGGCGACGACGTGCTCTCGCTCGACGGCAACGAGCTGCGCCGCCACATCGGCTACGTGATCCAGCAGATCGGTCTGTTCCCGCACTTCACGATCGCCGAGAACATCGCGATCGTCCCGAAGCTGCTCGGCTGGTCGAAGTCCCAGATCGCCGAGCGTGTCGACGAGCTGCTGCGCACCGTGCAGCTGGACCCCGGCACGTTCGCACAGCGCTATCCGCGGCAGCTGTCGGGGGGACAGCAGCAGCGCGTCGGAGTGGCCAGAGCCCTCGCCGCCGACCCGCCCGTCATGCTCATGGACGAGCCGTTCGGCGCCACCGACCCGATCACGCGCGAGAAGCTGCAGGCCGAGTTCCTCCGTCTCCAGGCCGACATCGGCAAGACCATCATCTTCGTCACGCACGACTTCGAAGAGGCGATCCGGATGGGGGACCGCATCGCCGTGCTGAGCGATCGGAGCCAGATCGAGCAGTTCGACACCCCCGCGCGCATCCTCGCGGCACCGGCCAACGACTATGTGCGCTCGTTCATCGGGGAGGGTGCGGCGCTCAAGCGCCTCGCCCTCATCCCGGTCGCCGATGCCCGCATCGGGGCGGCCGACACCGCGGCACCCGTGGCGACCGTCGACGAGCACGCCTCCCTTCGTGAGGCACTCGACACCCTGGTCGTCACGGGCGCCGCGCGGGTCAACGTGACGCGTGCCGGCCAGGTCGTCGGCTCGGTCGACCAGGCAGCGATCTCCGCCGCGCTCGGGGTCGAAGGTCCCGTGCGCCGCGCCGAGGAGGGCTGATCATGACCGGCCCGCAGGTGGTCCCCTCGGCGACCACGGTGCTGCAGACGCAGGGTGTCCGGCGCCGAGGGATGTCCGTGCTGCTGCGACGGACGATGCCGCTGATCGTGGTCGCGGTCGTGCTGCTGCTCACCTACGCGTGGGTCTCCAGCCTGGAGCTCGACTCGATCGAGCAGCGCACGCTCAACGCCGGCTACATCACGTCTCGGATCGGCGAGCACCTGGTGCTCTCGATCATCGCCTCGATCCTCGTCGCCGTGCTCGCCATTCCGGTGGGAATCGCGGTGAGCCGCTCGCGGTCGAAGGTCTTCCGCGGCATCGTGATCGGCATCGCCAACATCGGCCAGGCCACACCGGCGATCGGCGTCGTGATCCTGCTGGCGATCGTCTGGCAGACCGGATTCACCACCGCCCTCCTGGCCCTCGTGATCTACTCCTTCCTCCCGGTGCTGCAGAACACGATCGCCGGACTCGCGCAGGTCGACCCGAACATCCGTGAATCGGCCAGGGGAATGGGCATGACCTCCGCGCAGGTCCTCCGTCGGGTCGAGCTCCCTCTCGCCTCACCCGTGATCCTCGCCGGTCTTCGCACCGCTCTCGTGTTCGCCGTCGGAGTCGCCACCGTGGCGACGTTCATCAACGCCGGAGGTCTCGGCGACATGATCATCAACGGTCTGAAGCTCCAGCGCTATCCCGTGCTCGTCGTCGGGGCGGTCCTCGTCGCCGCGATCGCCGTGCTCATCGACTGGGCAGCCGGTGTCGTGGAAGACATCGTGCGCCCCAAGGGCCTGTGACACCCACCGTCCTCCTCACGTCCTCATCCCGAAAGGAACCGCAATGAACTCCCGTACCATCGCATCCGCCTCGCTCGCCGCGATCGCCGCCGGCACGCTGCTGCTCGCCGGCTGCTCCTCCAGCTCCGCAGGGGGCTCCGGCGCCCAGGGCGACGAGCTCGAAGGTCTCACCGGCGAGATCGGCTCGAAGGATTTCTCGGAGCAGTACATCCTCGCCTACATGACGGCCGAGCTGCTCAACGCCCACGGCGCGGACGTCGAAGCCAACACCAAGCTCGTCGGATCCGCGAACGTGCGGCAGGCGCTCGAGAACGACCAGTTCCTCGGGTACTGGGAGTACACGGGCACCTCGTGGATCACCTACAACGGCAACACCGCACCCGTGCAGGGCGCCGAGGCGCAGTTCGACGCCGTGAAGAAGGCCGACGCCGAGAACGGCATCGCATGGCTGGATCCGGCTCCGTTCAACAACACCTACGCCTTCGCGATCCGCCAGAGTGAAGCCGAGAAGCTGGGTGTGAAAACGCTCAGCGACGTGGCGAAGCTGCCGGGCGCAGACCAGACCTTCTGCATCGAGAGCGAGTTCTCGACGCGGGACGACGGCTGGCCCGGACTCAAGGCCGCCTACGGCTTCGACGCTCCGGACGCGAACGTCACGATGCTCGACACCGGGGTCATCTACACCGCGACCCAGAAGGGCGACGACTGCAACTTCGGCGAGGTCTTCCAGACCGACGGCC
>NZ_LSJW01000025.1:0-20595 GCF_001557335.1 Microbacterium sp. CCH5-D1 | reverse complement strand
CCGCAGCGAGTACTTCGTGCCGTTCGAGCTCGCGGTGAGCAGAGCGACCGGGTGGTAGCTGACCGTGACCGCACCCTCGCTGATCCAGCCGGCCAGCTGGCGGGCGTTGGCCCGCTCGAACTTGCCCGCGTCCGGCGAGAGGTAGTCGACGTAGACGTGGATGTCGACCTTCTCGGAGGCCGTGGCCTCGGGCGTCGGCTCCACCGGGGCTGCGGCATCGGACGGCTCCTCCGAGGGCGATACCGGCACCTCATCGGACCCCGCCACGGCGGTGATGTCGGTGACGACCACGCCGTCCGACTCCATTCCGGTGGGGGTGAGCTTCGGCTTCGACACCTGTGCTGACACCGCAAGGGTCACCGCAGTGCCGATCGCCCCTACGGCGACGATCGCGACGGCACCGATGATGATCCGTCGCATGAGGCGCGCCCTCGACTGCTGGGCGTGCACTTTCTGAGCCTTCTCCCGCACGGCCTCGCGAGAATTGCGAGGTGTGGGGACGTTCGGCGTTTCGTCGCTCGACATCGTTCCTCTTGTGAGTCTGAGGGGGTCCGGGTTGGCCCCGACCGCCGCTCGGCGACGATCGCCGCTGGGCGCGGCCGAGTTCGATGCTAGCCAGTGAGGCTGAGAAATACCCAGGTACCGCTGTTCATGTCATACTGACTTCGACCCAAAGACGGGTCACGGTGGCTCATCCCACCGCTTCATCACTACGGATCGTCCGGCACGTACCTGCCGGTGAAGGAGAAACGACAATGGCATCTGTGACTTTCGACGAGGCCACCCGCCTGTACCCCGGTGGAACCCGTCCCGCCGTCGACAAGCTGAACCTCGAGGTCGGTGACGGCGAGTTCCTCGTCCTCGTCGGACCTTCCGGTTGCGGTAAGTCGACGTCCCTCCGCATGCTCGCCGGCCTGGAAGAGGTCAACGCCGGCCGCATCCTCATCGGTGACCGCGACGTGACCGACGTGCCGCCGAAGGACCGTGACATCGCCATGGTCTTCCAGAACTACGCGCTGTACCCGCACATGACCGTCGCCGAGAACATGGGCTTCGCGCTCAAGATCGCCGGCGTCGGCAAGGAGGAGCGTGCGTCGCGCGTCCTCGAGGCCGCCAAGCTCCTCGACCTCGAGCAGTACCTGACCCGCAAGCCGAAGGCGCTCTCGGGTGGTCAGCGTCAGCGTGTGGCCATGGGCCGCGCGATCGTCCGTCAGCCCCAGGTCTTCCTCATGGACGAGCCGCTGTCGAACCTCGACGCCAAGCTCCGCGTCCAGACCCGTACGCAGATCGCGTCGCTGCAGCGTCGCCTCGGCGTCACCACGGTCTACGTCACGCACGACCAGACCGAGGCGCTCACCATGGGCGACCGTATCGCCGTGCTCAAGGACGGTCTGCTCCAGCAGGTCGGCTCGCCGCGCGACCTGTACGAGAAGCCCGAGAACGTCTTCGTCGCCGGCTTCATCGGCTCGCCCGCGATGAACCTGTTCTCGGCCGACCTGGCCGACGGCGGCGTGCGCTTCGGCACCGAGGTCGTGCCGCTCGACCGCGACACCGTCGGCCGCGCCAACGGCTCGCAGGTCACGGTCGGCGTCCGCCCCGAGGACATCACCGTCGGCCCGGCAGACGGCAAGGGCCTCTCGGTCGTCGTCGACCTGGTCGAGGAGCTCGGCGCAGACGGCTACCTCTACGGTCACACCGACATCAACGGCAAGCGCACCGACCTGGTCGCCCGTGTCGACGGCCGCAGCCACCCGAACGCCGGCGAGACGGTCACGCTGGCTGCCAACGCGGGTCACGTGCACGCGTTCGACAGCGAGTCCGGCGTGCGACTGAACGACAAGCCGGTCGTCTCCGCCTGATCGGATCCACAGACGCGGCGCGGGCTGACTTCGGTCACCTGCGCCGCGTCTCTTTTTCCTAACCGCCCGCCATCAGGGAGCACCATGCAGGACTCGCTGCGGATCACCGCCAGCAAGATCGATCCGGGACTGCTCGCGCTCCCCTGGTCGACCACCCTCGCCAAGTGGCCGTCCGAGCACATCGTGTCGCTCCCGAAGGGGCTCTCCCGCCACCTCGTGCGATTCGCCGATCTCTCCGGTCGCGTCGTCGCCGTCAAGGAGACCACTGCGGAGATGGCCCAGCGCGAATACGACATGCTCGGCAACCTGGCGCGCCTCGATGTGCCATGCGTCGACAGGGTCGCCGTGATCGCCGGCCGCACCGATGCCCATGGTGACCCCCTCCCCGCCGCCCTGGTCACATCACACCTGCGCTTCTCGATGCCGTATCGCGCGCTGTTCACGCGGGTGCTGCGCCCTGACACCGCGAACCGTCTCGTCGACGCGCTCGCGCTGCTTCTGGTGCGCCTGCACAACGTCGGCTTCTACTGGGGCGACGTCTCGCTGTCGAACACCCTCTTCCGGCGCGATGCCGGTGCGTTCGCGGCCTACCTCGTCGACGCGGAGACCGGGGAGCTCCACGAGGAGGGCCTCACTGACGGCCAGCGCGCGTATGACCTCGACCTCGCCCGCACCAACATCGCCGGCGAGATCATGGACCTCGCGGCCGGTGGACGTCTGGAGCACGGAGTGGATGCCGTGGCGATCGCGGACGGCATCGTGTCGTCGTACCGGTCGCTGTGGGCCGAGCTCACCGCTCAGGAGTCGTTCTCCGCGGCCGAGACGTGGCGCATCACGGAACGGGTCGAGCGCCTCAACGCCCTCGGCTTCGACATCGACGAGATGTCCATGTCCACGACAGCCGACGGCACCGTCGTGGAGATCCAGCCGAAGGTCGTCGACGCAGGGCATCACCAGCGGCGCCTGATCCGCCTCACAGGCCTCGACGTCGAGGAGAACCAGGCCCGTCGCCTGCTCAACGACCTCGACGAGTTCCGCGCCCGCTCGACCAAGCAGTGGGCGGACGAGGAGATGTACGCCCACGAATGGCTCACCCGTGTCTTCGAGCCCGTCGTCCGTGCGATCCCCTATGAGCTGAGGGCCAAGCTCGAGCCTGCCGAGGTCTTCCACCAGGTGCTGGAGCACCGCTGGTACCTGTCCCAGGCGGAGGGACGCTCCATCCCCCTCGCCGAGGTGCTCACCAGCTACATCAACGAGGTGCTGCGCCATCGCCGCGACGAGGCCACGATCATGGGCCCGCCCACCGAGACGATGAGCCTTCCCGTCATCACGGGCGCGACGCCGACCGCCGACGACGATGATGACGTCGACTGGCGCGATCTGGTCTGACCGCTCCGAGGCGTCGGGGGCGCGACTCAGTAGCCGACGGTGAACCGCTCGCGATGGTGGTTGCCCTGCTCGATCTCATCGACCACCGCGACCGCGAAGTCGGCCCCCGAGATGAACGACTTGCCCTCGTCGTCGCGGACGATCACATCGCCGCCGTCACGGTAGTGTCCGGTGCGCTCGCCCTCTGCCCACGGACCGAAAACCTCGGCGGGGTGCACGAAGAACCAGTCCAGACGCGGATCGGTGGCTTCGAGCAGTGCGAGCGAGTCGATGCCGACCTGCGCCTCGTGCTTGTACTCCTCGGGGAAATCCTGATCGAACAGACGCGGCCCACCGGGAGCGACGAGACTGCCCCCAGCACCGCCGATCACGCCCAGGCGCGTCTCCGTCCCGGTGAGTCGATCGGCGAGCCCGCTCAACGCCTCCAGGACCCTGTTCTCCATGTCGCCGCGAGGAGACAGCGCGGACACCACCGCATCCGCTCCGTCGAGCGCCGGGGCCAACGAGTCGAGGTCCAGCGCCGTGCCCTGCAGATACGCAGCGCCGGCGACGGGATCCGTCGGTTCCGAGCGCGACAGGGCGATGACCGCATGACCGCGCGACACCGCCTCGGCGACGATGTGACGGCCGGCGTAGCCGGTTCCTCCGAGGACGACGATGCGAGCCATGCGGTTCTCCCCTAGTCAGACGTATGTGGCGATGGAATCACTTCGCGGCGCGGAGCGACGCGACCTGGTACAGCGCGACGGACGTCGCGATGCCGGCGTTCAGCGACTCGGTGGCCGCGGAGATCGGAATCGAGACGATCTGGTCGCAGGTCTCGGAGACGAGACGGGACAGCCCCTTGCCCTCGGAGCCGACCACGATCACGACGGGGCGATCGGCCAGCTGCAGTTCCGGAAGCGACACGTCGCCGTCACCGTCGAGCCCGAGCACGAAGACACCCTGCTTCTTGAACTCCTTGAGCTGCGTGGTGAGGTTGCTCGCGAGAGCCACCGGGGTGCGGGCGACCGCTCCGGCGCTGGTCTTCCAGGCCGCGGAGTTGACGCTCGCCGAGCGACGCTGAGGAAGGATGACGCCATGGCCGCCGAACGCCGCCGTGGAGCGGATGATCGCGCCGAGGTTGCGGGGGTCGGTGATGCCGTCGAGCGCCACGAACAGCGGCACGTGGCCCTGGTCGATGACCTGCTCGAGCAGATCCTGGGGGTGCGCGTACTCGTACGGGGGCACCTTGATCGCGACGCCCTGGTGCACGCCGTCGAAGCCGGCCATCCGGTCGAGCTCGGGACGCGTGACCTCGAGCACGGGGATGCCGCGGTGGGTCGCGATCGAGAGCATCTCCTTCACACGGTCGTCCATCTCCACGCGCTGCGCGATGTAGAAGGCCGTCGCCGGGATCTTCGCCCGCAGTGCCTCGAGCACCGAGTTGCGACCCGTGACGATCTCGGTGTCGTCTCCTGCCTTGGCCTTGGACGCGCGGTTCCCGCCGCCAGCCCCGGGACGTCCGCCGCCCGGCCGCCCCTTGCCGCCGGTCGCCGCGGCGTACCGCTCGGCCGCAGCCTTGCGCTTGCCCGCCGGGTGCCAGGCGCGGTCCTCCGCCTTCGGCGTCGGTCCGCGACCCTCGAGCGCCTTGCGCCCGAGTCCGCCGGTGCCCTTGGTCGGGCCCTTCTTGTTTCCCTTGCTCGCGCCGGGGCGCCCTGGCTTAGCCATCGATACTCCAATGAGTTCCGGCCGGAGTGTCCTCCAGCGTGATTCCTGCGGCGGCGATCGCATCTCGGATGCGATCGGCCGCCGCCCAGTCCTTGTCAGCGCGTGCCTGTGCGCGCTGGGTGATCATCGTCTGGACGAGAGCGTCCAGCACAGACTCCGACGCGTGAGTCCTCGCGCCGGATGAGGCGGTGAGACCGAGGACGGAGGTCATCGCCAGCACGGCCCGAAGAGCGTGCAGCGCGGCTTCCGTCTCCCCCGCATCGAGCGCCGAGTTGCCCGCGCGCACCGTCTCGTGCAGCACAGCCAGCGCCTCCGGAACCCCGAGATCATCATCCATCGCGGCCACGAAGGCCTCGGGAAGACTCTGCGACACGAAGAATCCGATGCCCCCTCCGGCAACGCGTGCGGCACGCTGCTGGAACGTCGCGATGCGACCGAGCGCGGCCTCCGCCTCCGCCCACGACGACTCGCTGAGGTCGAGACTCGAACGATAGTGCGCCGAAGCGAGCGCGTAGCGCACCACCAGCGGCTCGTGTGCGGCGAGGACGTCGGCGGCCAACGTGAAGTTGCCGAGCGACTTCGACATCTTCTGCCCGTCGACGGTCACGAGGCCGTTGTGCACCCAATAGCGGGCGAAGCCGTCTCCTGCTGCGGTCGACTGCGCGAGCTCGTTCTCGTGATGGGGGAAACGCAGATCGAGCCCGCCGCCGTGGATGTCGAACTCCGCGCCGAGATAACGCTTCGACATCGCGGAGCATTCGATGTGCCATCCGGGACGGCCGGTCCCCCAGGGCGATGCCCAGGTCGCATCGGACGGCTCCTCGGGCTTGCTCCCCTTCCAGAGCGCGAAGTCCTGCGGATTCCGCTTGCCTCGGGGATCCGCGTCCTCCGCCGCTTCCATCGCGTCCAGCGACTGATGGGTGAGCGAGCCGTAGTCGGACCAGGAGCGCACGTCGAAGTAGACGTCCCCCGATCCGTCCGGCGCAGGGTAGGCGTGGCCGCGCTCGATCAGCAGCGCGATGAGCTCCTGCATCTGCGGAACCGACGCCGTGGCTCGGGGCTCGTAGGTCGGCGGGAGGATCCCCACGCCCGCATAGGCAGCGGTGAACTCGCGCTCCATCCGGTAGGCCAGCGCCCACCACGGCTCGGACTCGGTCGCGTTGGCGAGCACCTTGTCATCGATGTCCGTCACGTTGCGGACGAACGTCACGCGACCGTGGCGGTACTCGAGCCAGCGCCGCAGGAGATCGAAGCTGAGGGCCGCTCTGACGTGCCCGATGTGCGGGCCCGACTGCACGGTGGGTCCGCACACGTACATCGTGATGTTCTCAGGATCGAGAGGCACGAAGTCGCGCAACTGCTGCGCGCGGGTGTCGTAGAGGCGGACTGTCACCGCTCAAGCTTACCGGGAGCGTCGTTCCTGAGCCTGGGCGCGTGCGAATGCGTCATCCATGACGGGCGAACTCAGTCCACGGGGAAGATCTGCCCCGTCTGCACGCCGAGGGCGCTCTTCGCGTACGCCATGCCGACCCGGTACGAGGACACCGGGACGAACCCGGGGAACGACGAATGGTAGGAAGGCGCGTCCTCGAGCACTGAGGGGCTGACGGCGTTGATGCGGATCGCACGCGGGAGCTCGGCGGCTGCGCCCAGCACGAACGCCTCGATCGCTCCGTTCGCGAGCGAGGCCGCGGCACCCGTGGCGATCGGCTCGCGGGCCAGGATGCCGGAGGTGAGGGTGAAGGAGCCGCCGTCACGCACGAACCGCGTACCGATGCGGACGATGTCGAGCTGGGACAGCACCTTGCCACGGAGCGCGGATTCGAAGTCGTCACGCCCGAGCTCGGCCAGCGGTGCGAACGGGACGCTGCCGACAGCGGCGATGACCGCATCCACGTGACCCACATCGTCGAAGAGCCGCTCGATGGATGTCGGGTCCGTCACGTCGACCGACGGATCACCGCTCCGCGAGGCGGCCACGATGTCGTGCCCTTCGAGCGCTCCGACTGCCGCCCGTCCGACATTCCCACTGGCTCCGATGATGAGGATCTTCACTGCGGCTCCTTCTGTGATGGTCTCGTCGACAGGAAACGATCCGCACGGACCGCGCATTCCCCCGCCGAGTCAGAGCGGGAAGACGGTCGCGATCGCGGTGACCGCGATGCCCTCCGCCCGCCCGGCGAATCCCAGCCCGTCAGTCGTGGTGGCTGTCACGGACACCGGAGCGCCGAGGATCCCACTGAGGAGCTCCTGGGCTTCCGACCGTCGCGGGCTGAACTTCGGACGGTTCCCCTGGAACTGGACCGAGACGTTCCCGACCGCGAAGCCGGCTTCCCGGAGCAGCTCGCGCGTGCGGGCCAGGAAGACCTCGGCATGGGCCCCCGCATACTCGGGATGGGCGGTGCCGAAGTGCTCGCCGATGTCGCCGATGCCCGCCGCTCCCAGGAGCGCATCGACGATGGCATGGGCGACCGCGTCTCCATCCGAATGGCCGGACAGAGGCTGCTCCCCTGGCCACTCCAGACCGGCGAGCCAGAGGTCGCCCATGCCGCCGAAGGCGTGAACGTCCGTGCCGATGCCCACCCGCGGGATGCCGGCGCCTGCGTTGTGCGAGCCCAGAAGGTGTCTCGCGCGCTCGAGGTCGGCCGGCGTGGTGATCTTGAACGCGCGTTCGGAGCCGTCGATGTGCCGCACGGGGCGGCCTGTCGCCGCGAACAGCGCCGCATCGTCGGTGTACTCGACCCCGCTCTCACGCGCGGCGGCGTAGGCGACCTCCAGCGCTGCCCGCGGAAAGCCCTGTGGCGTCTGCGCCGCTGCGAGCTCGGAACGGTCGACGGCGGCCGCCACGGTTCCATCGACGACCCTCTTGAGCGTGTCGACGACGGGCAGCGTCGGAATCACGCCGACCCCTGCGGCCACAGCCTCTGCGACGGCATCGATCTGTGAGGGAGGGGTGAGCGCACGTGCGGCGTCATGCACCAGCACCGTCTCGATGTCGCCCCAGAGCGCGCTCAGACCCGCGGCCACCGACTGCTGCCTGGTCGCGCCGCCGGTGACCACGCGCCCCAAGTCGGCGCGCTCCCCCGCCGCTTCGCGCAGCTCGGTCTCGGCGTCGCCCTCCCAGCCTGCGGGGGCGACCACGACGACCTGGGCCGGCGCGGCGGCGAACACCCCGTCGAGCGCATGGCGGAGCACGGAACGGGAGTCGACGCCGACGAAGGCCTTCGGGGCGCTCGCCCCCAGTCGGGTGCCGGAGCCTGCGGCCACGACGATGATCGCTGTGCGTGGAACGGGAAGGATGGTCACGGCTTCACGTTACCGGCCGAGACGACGAAAGGCGGGTGCCGAAGCACCCGCCTTTCGTCGTGGAAGAGCTCAGGAAGCGAGAACCTCGTCGAGCAGTGCGCCCGCCTTGTCCTCGTCGGTCTTCTCGGCGAGCGCCAGCTCCGAGATGAGGATCTGGCGAGCCTTCGCCAGCATCCGCTTCTCACCCGCGGACAGACCGCGGTCCTGGTCACGGCGCCACAGGTCGCGCACGACCTCGCTGACCTTGATCACATCGCCGGAGGCGAGCTTCTCGAGGTTCGCCTTGTACCGGCGCGACCAGTTCGTCGGCTCTTCTGTGAAGGGTGCTCGCAGCACCTCGAAAACATGATCGAGGCCCTCCTTGCCGATCACGTCGCGAACGCCGACCAGGTCGACATTCTCCGCGGGGACCTCGATGATGAGATCTCCCTGGGTGACGTTGAGCTTCAGGTATTTCTTCGCCTCACCCTTGATGATGCGCTCCTTGACCTCGATGATGGTCGCAGCGCCATGGTGGGGATAGACGACGGTCTCGCCAACCTCAAAAAGCATAAAAACGTGTCCTTTCGGCAACCTCAAGGATACCACAGGGGACATGCGCTAAGGTTCGCGCCCCCAGGGCCGCAGGAGCCCTCACGACTTACGCATAGAATGGTTCCGGATATCCCCGCCGGACCTCAGGAGGACCCGTGAAATCGCGCCTTGTTGCGTCTGCAGCCCTCAGCGCCCTCGTTCTGCTCGGTGCGACCGGGTGCACGTTCATCACCCCGCAGTCCACCAAGACCGAGTACGCCGCCTCCGACGGAGTGAACGTCTCCGACGAAGACGGGCCCATCGACGTGCGCAACGCCCTCGTGGTCGCCACGGAGGACGGTTCGGTCGGCAACTTCGTCGCCGCGATCGTGAACCCGACCGACGAGAAGGCGACGCTCACCGTCACCGTCGAGGGTGTCGACCCCTTCGCCGTCACGGTCCCGGCGAACGACACCGTGAGCCTCGGCTCTGACGCCGACCCGGTGCGCATCGTGGGCCTCGACACCAAGCCCGGCGCTACCGTCGAGATCCACTTCCAGTCGGGAGATTCCACCGGAGTCAAGACCCAGGTGCCGGTGCTCGACGGCACCCTCCCCTACTACTCGGATCTGGTCCCCAGCGAGAAGGCACCCACATCGTCGCCGACCCCGCTGCCGGCCGATACGGCAGCCCCGGCGCCCTCGAACTGACGCCGCACGCAGCGAGAAGAGGCCGGCACCCCTCGGGGTACCGGCCTCTTCTGCGTCTCACCGGCAGCATGCGCCACCGATCGGACGCTCAGCCCTCGAAGCGGTACCCCAGACCACGCACCGTGACGAGCATGACGGGCTCGCTCGGGTTCTCCTCGATGCGCGAGCGGATGCGCTTGATGTGCACGTCCAGCGTCTTGGTGTCGCCGAAGTAGTCGCTCCCCCACACGCGGTCGATGAGCTGTCCCCTGGTCAGGACGCGTCCCGAGTTGCGCATCAGCACCTCGAGCAGCTCGAACTCCTTCAGCGGCATGTTGATCTGCGCACCTGCCACGGAGACGGTGTGTCTGTCGATGTCGAGAGACACACGTCCACCGTCCAGCACACGCTCGTCCAGTTCACCGTCCGCCTGGACCACCCGGCGCAGCACCGCCCGCATCCTGGCGAGCAGCTCCCGGGACGAGTAGGGCTTCGTGATGTAGTCGTCCGCTCCGAGTTCGAGGCCGACGACGATGTCGACCTCGGAGTCCTTGGCGGTGAGCATGATGATCGGCACAGCAGAGGTCGAGCGGATCTGCCGACACACTTCGGTGCCCGGCATCCCCGGCAGCATCAGGTCGAGCAGCACGATGTCGGCACCGCGCTCCCGGAAGGCCGCGAGTGCGCCGGGGCCGTCCTCCGCGATCTCCACCTCGTACCCCTCGCGTCGGAGCAGGTAGGCGAGCGGGTCGGCGAGGTCGGGCTCGTCTTCGACGAGAAGGATTCGGGTCATGCTCTCTCTCCGTTTCGCACGCGGGCGGACGCGGCGTTCTTGGCCGCCTTGCGCGCGCGCTTCTTCTTGTTCTTCTTGCCCGCGTCGCGATTGTCTGGGGCATCGATCCGAGGAAGCCGGATCGTGAACGTGGACCCGCGACCGGGACGGGACCACAGCCGCACTTCGCCACCGTGACGCTGGGTGGCGTGCTTGACGATGGACAGGCCGAGGCCCGTGCCGCCCGTGCGCCGCGATCGGGCTTCGTCGGCCCGATAGAACCGCTCGAAGATGCGCTCGCGATCTGCTTCCGCGATGCCGATGCCCTGATCCGACACCGCGATCTCGACCACACCGTCTTCCGCCCGTACGCCCACGCCCACTCGGGAGCCGCGCGGCGAGTAGACGATGGCGTTGGCGATCAGGTTGCCGACCGCCTCGATCAGGATCTGCGCATCGCCGCGCACCCAGACACCACGGTCTCCACCCCTGGCGAGTTCCACACCGGCGGAATCGGCCTGCACGACATGGGCCTCGATGGAGGAGGCGATCACCTCGTCGATCGCGACCGGCCCCACCGTGGACAGCCCGTCCTCGGCCTGGAGCCGGGACAGGCTCATGATGCGACCGGTGAGCTGACCGAGACGACCCGCCTCCGCCGAGATGCGCGCGGCGAAGATGCGCACCTGGGAGGGATCGTCGGCCGCCGACTCGATCGCCTCGGCGAGCAGGCTCACCGCACCGACCGGCGTCTTCAGTTCGTGGCTCGTGTTCGCCACGAAGTCGCGACGCATCTGGTCCAGTCGTTCCTGCTCCGTGACATCACGGATGATCAGCAGGACGAGGCGGCTGCCGATCACGCTGGCCCGAGCCGAGACCAGGCGGGGGTCGAGACTCACCCCGCCGCGCGTGATGCGCATCGACTCGGTGACGGAGCCGCCGGCCTCTCTGACGCCGCGGACGAGCTGCCGGAGCTCCGGGTTGTCGAGAGTCGAGCCGACATCGATCCCGAAGCGCGTCGCGGCCTGCGATGCGGCCAGCACCAGACCGGAGGCGTCGACGATCGCCGCCGCATCGTCCATGCTGTGCAGGACGTCGGTGATGCCGGCGGGGATCGCCAGCGACGTCTCCTCCTGCACTCGAGCCCGCGCTCGGTACGCCCACACCACGAGGAGCGACAGGCCGACGCCGATCACGAGCCCGATGGCGAGCGAAGACAGCGCGAGCTGCGGCAGGGTCATGACTCCAGCGTAGAGTGCGTTCACCGTCCGTCCGGCGGGTTTCCGCGCCCTGGCGGGAACAGGAGAAGTACTATTCACGTGCTGGGCACCGTTCGTTAACCTTCGAAGCAGACAATCGCTTCGGGCCTGTGCGGGAGCACAGACCTGCTCTCGTGCGGACGACCCGCCGCCTCGCGCTGATCCAGCCGAGATCCGAATGAAAGGTTGCGCCCCAACATGCGCGAAGTCTTCCACCAGTCCCTCGAGGACCTGCAGAACCGCCTCGTCGAGATCGCCGACCTCGTCACGGTGTCCATCGACAAGGCCACCAGGGCGTTCGCGACGAGCGACGTGGCTTTGGCCGAAGAGGTCATCGCCGACGACGCGAAGATCGACGAGCTGGCCGTGGCCCTCGACGAGCAGGCCATCGAGATCCTCGCGCGCCAGCAGCCGGTCGCCCGCGACCTCCGCATCGTCGTCACTGCATTGCGCGTGAGCGCCTCGCTCGAGCGCATGGGCGACATGTCGGAGCACATCGCCCAGCTCGCCCGCCTCCGCTTCCCCGAGCGCGCCATTCCGAAGGGCCTCAAGGGCACGTTCGTGAAGATGGGCGAGCTCGACGTCGAGGTGGCCCGCACCCTGTCCGAACTGCTGCGCACGCAGGACCTGCGTTTCGCCGACGCCATCCGCAACGCCGATGACGACGTCGATGAGCTGCACGCCACCGTCTTCGAGAAGGTGCTCAGCGACAACTGGAAGGGCGAGGCCACGGCCACCGTCGATGCCACGCTCGCCAGCCGGTACCACGAGCGCTTCGCCGACCACGCGGTGGCCGTCGCGAAGAAGGTCGTCTACCTCGCCACGGGCGACTGGGCGGTCGAGGAGCACGACATCCCGCTCGCCGTCGAGCAGCAGGAGCTCGGTCAGCAGGAGTTCGGCCACGCCTGACACCCACTCGCGGATACGACGGAGCCCCCGATGCGATGGCATCGGGGGCTCTGTCGTATCCGCAGAGGGCTTCTACTTCTTGCCCTGCGCCGCGACGGCGGCTGCACCGGCGGCGGCGGCCTCGGGGTCGAGGTAGCGGCCGGGGCCGGTGGGGACGTTGTTCTCGTCCAGCTCGTACACCAGCGGGATGCCGGTCGGGATGTTCAGCTCGGCGATGTCGTCGTCGCTGATGCCCTCGAGGTGCTTGACGAGACCACGCAGCGAGTTGCCGTGCGCCGTCACGAGCACCGTCTTGCCGGCTTCGAGGTCGGGGACGATCGCGCTCTCCCAGTAGGGCAGCAGGCGGTCGATGACGAGCTTGAGCGACTCGGTGCGCGGCACCTCGCCGTCGATGTGCGCGTAACGGACGTCGTTCACCTGGCTGAACTCGCTCTCGTCGTCGAGCACGGGCGGCGGCACATCGAACGAACGACGCCACAGCTGGAACTGCTCCGGGCCGAACTCTTCCAGCGTCTGTGCCTTGTCCTTGCCCTGCAGCGCGCCATAGTGACGCTCGTTCAGGCGCCAGGAGCGCGTCACCGGGATCCACAGACGGTCGGCGGCATCCAGGGCGATGTTCGCCGTCTGGATGGCACGGCTCAGCAGCGAGGTGTGCAGCACGTCGGGGAGGATGCCGGACTCCGCCAGCAGCTCGCCGCCGCGGCGTGCCTCCTTCTCGCCCTGCGCATTGAGGCGGACGTCCACCCAACCGGTGAACAGGTTCAGTTCGTTCCACTCGCTCCGGCCGTGGCGGAGCAGGATAAGGGTGCGCGTCGCAGTCATGCCGTCAGTTTATCCGTCCGGGGCTGAGCACCCGAGTCGGATGCTGGGAGGATGGAGACATGGCGTCATCTCCCCTCGGTCGGCCGACCCGCGGCACCACGGGGACGAACCGCCTTCGGCGAAACGACCGCTGGATCGCCGCGAGTGAGGCGCTGCGCCGAGCATCCGACCCGTTGGTCGTCGACCTCGGCTACGGCGCCAGCGGGGTCACGGCCTTCGAGCTCGCCACGCGCCTGGTCCGGGTGCGTGACGACGTGGAGGTGCGCGGACTGGAGATCGACCCCGCCCGCGTCGCGACGGCCGATGCGCAGCTCGACGAGGTGCGCGCGGGCCGAACCTCCTTCGCGTCCGACCTTCCGGTGACGTTCGCGCGCGGCGGTTTCGAGGTTCCGCTTCCCGATGGGCGCAGAGCAGCCGTGATCCGCGCGATGAACGTGCTGCGCCAGTACGACGAGCAGGATGTCCCCGGCGCCTGGTCACGGATGGCCGCCCGGCTGGCGCCCGGTGGCCTGCTGTTCGAGGGCACCTGCGACGAGATCGGCCGCGTCTCGAGCTGGATCGACATCGATGCACAGGCGACCCCGCTGCGGTTCACGCTCTCGCTCCGGCTCGCGGACCTCGAGCACCCGAGCGTCGTCGCCGAACGCCTGCCCAAGGCGCTGATCCACCGGAACGTCGCCGGCGAGCGCATCCACGGGCTCCTGGTCGACCTCGATCGCGAATGGGACCGTGCCGCGCCGTTGTCGACCTTCGGAGCGACGCAGCGTTTCCTCGCCGCGGTCGGTTCACTGCGTGATCAGGGTTGGCCCGTGATCGGTGGGCGCACGCGCTGGCGTCTGGGCGAGCTCACGCTGCCATGGAAGGCCGTCGCTCCGCGCGCGGACTGACTCCGCGCCGGCGACGTCGGCTCAGCCAGCGTCGCGTGCGTCGCGCGGGTCGGGCGCCGCCGGTCGTCGCGACAGCCGTGTGAGGCGCGGGATGTCGGCCACGGAACCGGCATCCGCCGGGACGATCACCTGCTGGGACGCAGCGATGTCGATGCCCTCCGCACGCACGACGAGGTCGCCGACGGGTGCGCGCCGGGAGAGGATCGCGAGCGCGATCGGGCCGTCTTCGTGGTGCCGGGCCACGGAGGTCAGGTGGCCGACCTCGTCATCGCCCGCGAAGACCGGCGCACCAGGCTCCGGCAGGACGGCATCGCTGCCATCGAGGTGGAGTGCGGCCAGCCGTCGAGGCGGATGCCCGAGGTTGTGCACCTTGGCGACGGTCTCCTGGCCGCGGTAGCAGCCCTTGTTCAGGTGGACCGCGCTGCGGATCCAGTCGGACTCGTGGGGCAGCGAGCGCTCGTCCACCTCGGTCGTCCACCGAGGACGCCACGCCGCGACCCGCAGCGCCTCGGCCGCAAGAGTCCCTGCGAGGGCTTCCCGATCGAGGGAACCGGCGAGAGCACGAGCGGATTCCTCCGTGACGACGGCCACCCGCCAGGCGAAATCGGTGGCAGGATGCTCTGCGACCTCCGCGTACTGATGACCTCCGACGCTGATGCGCTGCCACGGGTCTGCCCAGACGAGGGCGACGCCGTTCGGGGCGAACGCGGCAGCGGTGATTCTCGCTCCGACGGTCCCGCCGTCGATGTAGCCGACCAGCTCGAGATCGGAGCGCACCTCGACCGTCGCCTGGGTACGGAACTTCATGCGCGTCAGCCAGGCGGCGAGCGCTTCCGCATCGCCGCTGTCGGCGATCAACCACGCCGATGAGCCGTCGTCGAGGATTCCGGCGGCGTGCTCGACGCGACCCTGCGGGTCGAGGATCAGCAGCTCCGTGCTGTCTCCTGGCGCGAGACGCCCCACCGACTGCGAGGTGATCGAGTCGAGCCAGGTGAGGCGCTCGGGGCCCGCCACCTCGATGACCGTGCGATCCCCGAGCGGCGCAAGGGCCGCGCCGTCGGCGAGACGCCGCTGCTCACGGAAGGCATCACCGAAATGAGTGATGACCTCGCCGTCGGAGACCGCACCGTCGACCTGGTGGAAGGCGGACACGTCAGACCTTGGCCAACCGGGCCGATGCATGCGAGCGCAAAGGCGTGCCGAGGGCGGCGATGTCCCACGCCCACAGCAGATGACCGTCGACGAGGCCGTACATGCGGGAAGAGGCGGTGTGGACCTTCGCGCCGGCGCTGCGCACGACGGCATCGGAGCCGATGTCGATGCGCGGCCCGTTGATCTCGCCGATGTAGAGCTCGAGGGCACCGTCGGCGTGTGCGAGAGAGACCTCGATCGGGAATCCGCCGCTCGGAGCGCGCAACTCCTCCACGTCGTCGACTGTGCGGGTCACGGCCGGCGCGGTGGGAGGCAACAGCGCGGGGCCGGGATCAGCCGCTGCCGCCGGACGCGCGAGTCGCCAGAATCCGGTCTCGGCGAGCAGTGCGGCCGCCGGAGCACCCTCCTCGGTCAGAAGGGTGGCCGTTCCGGAGTAGTTCAGGAAAGGACCGCCGTCATGGCTGAAGCTGACCCGGTGCGTGAACTCTCCCTGCAGACGCTCGTCGCCGACCGGATAGTCGATGACGCCGGTGCCTTCCCAGACGCCAATCAGCCACGCGAAGGGGACGAGATCGGCCGGAAGATCGACGGGAAGCTCGAGCATCGTCGAGTCAGCGCTGGCCGCGGAAGAGGTTGCGCAGCACCACCGCCGAGACGAAGACGATAGCGAGGCTCGCAAGGCCCAGCAGGCCGATGAAGAAGATTTCGAGCGCCATGAGGTCCATGTGCTCCACCTTACCGCGCCGCGCCGCCGTCCGGCGGGGATCAGGCGGGAATCAGGTCGGGATCAGCGCTGCGAGGCCGAACCCGACCGAGATGATCCCCATCAGCAGCAGAGAGCCGATCACGCTGCCGGCCACCCGGAAGATGAACCCCTGAGTCCGCCCGTACCAGAGCTGCACGGCGAACGACAGGAGCACGACGCCGCCGAAGCCGACGAGGAGCCACGGCACACGCCACTCCTCCGGCACGAAGATGCCGATGACGACGGTCGCGAGGAAGGCTGTGGCCCAGACGACGAGCACACCGACGAACGCGTTGCGCGGTGCGAGTGCGGGATCCGTCATGTCTCCATTGTGACCTATCGCTCCCGGTATCATGGCGGCACGACGTCGATCCGCGTCTGTGAGGAGTGCGTGTGGCCCAGGTCCTGGTTCTGACCAACGCTCCGCTCTCCGAGCAGGTGCTCCCCGCGCTCGAGCTGTTGAGCCACCGCACGCGCCAGATCCCCGCAGAGCCCTCGCAATTGATCAGTGCGCCCGATCATGATGTCGTGATCGTCGACGGCCGTCACGACCTCGTCGGGGCGAAGTCGCTGTGCCGTCTGCTGCGGACGGCAGGACAGGACTCCCCGCTGCTGCTCGTCGTCACGGAGGGCGGGATGAGCGCCCTCTCCGGCGACTGGGGCATCGATGACGTGCTCCTCTCCACCGCGGGTCCGGCGGAGATCGATGCCAGGCTGCGTCTCGTGCTGGCACGACGCGACGAGGTCGCCGAACCCGCACGCGTGCAGGCATCCGGCGTGACCATCGACGAGCAGTCCTACTCGGCGAAGCTGCGCGGCAGACCTCTGGACCTCACCTACAAGGAGTTCCAGCTGCTGCATTTCCTGGCGACCCACCCGGCTCGCGTCTTCACCAGGGAGCAGCTGCTGAGCGAGGTCTGGGGTTACGACTACTTCGGGGGCACCCGCACCGTCGATGTGCACGTGCGACGACTGAGGGCGAAGCTCGGCGATCAGGAGCAGATCATCGGAACGGTGCGCAACGTCGGCTACCGCTTCAACGTCAACGAAGACGAAGGTCTGGCCAGCGCGGGGTGAGGCGACTCCGTTCACACGCGTGTCACTTCTCGGTGCTTAGATGTACCCCATGATCGATCCCGCACTCGCCGACGCCGGGCTGGGTGATGCCGAAGACGACGACTTCGACGCCATCGAGTCCTACGACGCCCAGCTCCCCGACCACCGCTACCTGGATCGCGAGCTGAGCTGGCTCGCCTTCAACCAGCGCGTGCTGGAGCTCGCCGAGGATCCGTCGCTCCCCGAACTGGAGCGGGCCAACTTCCTGGCGATCTTCGCGAGCAACCTCGACGAGTTCTTCATGGTGCGCGTCGCTGGCCTCAAGCGACGCATCATGACCGGCCTCGCCGTGCCCACCAACATCGGCCGCTCCCCCGTCGACGCCCTCGCCGACATCTCGCGCGAGGCACACGCGCTGCAGCTGCGCCATGCCGACGCATGGACGTCGCTGGTGCGACCCGCTCTCGCCGAATCCGGAATCGAGATCGCCGATTGGTCGGAGCTGACCGACGACGAGCGCACGGCGCTCTCCGAGTACTTCTCCGCACAGGTCTTCCCGGTGCTGATGCCCCTCGCCGTGGATCCCGCCCACCCGTTCCCGTACATCTCCGGTCTGTCGCTGAACCTCGCGATCCGCATCCGCAACGCCCGCACGGGGCGCCAGGAGTTCGCGCGTCTCAAGGTGCCGCCCATGCTCCCCCGCTTCGTCGAGGTACCGGGCGGCGGCGAGATCAAGCGCTTCCTGCGGCTCGAAGAGCTCATCGCCAACCATCTCGGCGACCTCTTCCCCGGCATGGAGGTGCTCGACCATCATGCGTTCCGTCTCACCCGCAACGAAGACGTGGAGATCGAGGAGGACGAGAGCGAGAACCTGATCCAGGCGCTCGAAGCCGAGCTGCTGCGTCGTCGGTTCGGGCCTCCGATCCGGCTCGAGATCACCGACGACATGGACGACGTGACCATGGACCTGCTGGTCCGGGAACTCGACATCACCGACCTGGAGGTCTATCGCCTTCCAGGGCCGCTCGATCTGCGCGGACTCTTCGACCTGTCGCGGATCGACCGCCCCGACCTGCGGTACCCGCCGCACCTGCCCACCACCGCCGTCGCCTTCCAGCCCGCGGGATCGAGCACCCGGGCCGACATCTTCAAAGCGATCCGCAAGTCCGACGTGCTCGTCCACCACCCGTACGAGTCGTTCACCACCAGCGTGCAGGCGTTCCTCGAGCAGGCCGCCCGCGACCCGCACGTGCTCGCCATCAAGCAGACGCTGTACCGCACCTCCGGAGACAGCCCCGTCGTGCAGGCGCTCATCGACGCGGCCGAGGCGGGCAAGCAGGTGCTCGCGCTCGTCGAGGTGAAGGCGCGATTCGATGAGGCGAACAACATCGTCTGGGCCCGCAAGCTGGAGAAGGCCGGCGTGCACGTGGTGTACGGCCTGGTCGGACTCAAGACGCACTGCAAGCTCGCCCTCGTGATCCGCGAGGAAGACGGCAAGCTCCAGCACTACTCGCATGTCGGCACCGGCAACTACAACCCGAAGACCAGCCGCATCTACGAGGACTTCGGACTGTTCACCGCGGATGCGCAGGTCGGAAAAGACCTGACGCGTCTGTTCAACGAACTCAGCGGCTACGCGATCGAGAAGAAGTTCAAGCGCCTGCTGGTCGCCCCTCTGCACCTGCGCAAGGGGCTCGTGCGTCAGATCGACGCGGAGCGCAAGAACGCCGAGGCCGGCATCCCCGCGCACATCCGCATCAAGGTGAACTCGATGGTCGACGAGGAGATCATCGACGCTCTCTACCGGGCGAGCGCGGCAGGAGTGAAGGTCGACGTCTGGGTGCGCGGCATCTGCAGTCTCCGCACCGACCTCGACGGCATCAGCGACAACATCACGGTTCGCAGCATCCTCGGGCGTTACCTGGAGCACTCGCGTATCTTCGCCTTCGAGAACGGCGGCGACCCGCAGGTCTACATCGGCAGCGCCGACATGATGCACCGCAACCTGGACCGTCGTGTCGAGGCCCTCGTGCGCGTCACCGACCCCGCCCACCTCAAGGAGCTCAGCACGTTCTTCGACCTGGCGATGGACGACGGCACCTCGTCGTGGCACCTCGGCCCTGAGGGAGTCTGGACGCGCCACGCCACGGATGCGGACGGCAAGCCTCTGATCGACCTGCAGGATAAGACCATGGGGTTGATCCAGCGGCGCCGTCGGGCTCGGGCGGTTCGATGAGCGGCCGGCAGCTGCAGCTCCCGGCCGACACGACGACGAGCGCGAAGTGGACGGACAAGGCGGTGTACGCGGCGGGCGCCGTCGTGTGGCGTCTGGTCGACGGCAAGCTGCGCATCCTGCTGATCCACCGCACCAAGTACCGTGACGTCACGCTGCCCAAGGGGAAGGTCGACCCCGGCGAGATGCTCGCCGAGACCGCCGTCCGCGAGGTGCACGAGGAGACCGGCATCCGGGTGTCGCTGGGCGTCTCGGTCGGCGTGAGCCGGTACCTGCTCGCCTCGCAGAAGCAGAAGGTCGTGCACTACTGGGCCGCGGAGGCGACGGACGTGGCCATCCGCGAATCGACCTTCGTGCCGAACCGGGAGATCGCCGCGCTCGAGTGGGTCAGCGTGAAGAAGGCCCGCGCACGCCTGAGCTACCCGGTCGATCTCGAGATCCTGGACTTCTTCGCCAAGCTCGTCGACGACGGTGTGCTGCGCACGTTCCCGGTGATCGCGCTGCGCCATGCGAAGGCCACTCCCCGCTCGGAGTGGGACGGATCCGATGCCTCCCGCCCCCTGACCGACCGCGGACGGAAGCAGGCGAAGTCGATCGTCGGACCGCTTCGTGCCTTCGGCGTGCGCCGGATCGTGTCGAGCGATGCGGTGCGCTGCGTCGAGACGGTCACTCCGCTCGCGCGCGCGCTGGATCGCAAGATCGTGAAGACCGAGAAGATCAGCCAGGACGCCTGGGAGGACGGAGACTCCGATCTGCGTTCCGTCGTCGGCCGCCGGATCCGCGCAGGCAAGCCGGCCGTGGTGTGCAGTCACGGCCCCGTGCTGCCGGGCCTGCTCTCGGAGATCGCGCTGGCGACCGGCACCATCCAAGGGTCGTATCTCAGCAGTGCGTCGGACCTCGAACCGGCGGCGTTCTCGGTCGTGCATCTCTCTGCGACCAACCCCGGATCCGGGATCATCGCGATCGAGACGCACGTCCCCAAGGTCTGACGCTTCGACAGGCTCAACGGCCCAGGCCCGGAATCCCGCGGGAGACCCCCAGAGAGTCGCCCGCCGTTCACCTGCCGTTCACCTGCTCGGGAGAGTCTCGTTAACCGTCGCCCATAGCGTCACTGTGTGCCCTGCACCGGGCCCCACCCATTCCAGATCGAAGGATCCACAGTGAAGATCTCCCGAATCGCACGAATCGGCGCCATTGGCGCCGTCGCCGCTCTCGCACTCGCCGGCTGTGCCGCGAACGAAGCAGGCACCGGTTCCACCGACGCTCCCACCTCCGACAGCGCAGCGGTCAGCGG